>DAOVHK010000012.1 GCA_030671905.1 Clostridia bacterium
ACGAACCTGAGGAGATAAGAGGAATTTCAGACATAAAAAACACAATTGGAATAGGGTTAAGAATAAACACTTTCCTCATCCAGATGTTTCCCTTTACGCTCAGGTTAGATTATGGCTGGCGGACGGATAAATTCAGTGGAAAATTCTATTTTTCTCTGGGACCTACTTTTTAAATTTTGTGTAGTGTAGTTGACAAGATTTCAGAAATTTATTAATATACAAAAATATAAATGAACTCTCTAATAGTAGCTATTTTTGCCATTCTGCTTCTGGGGTGCGGATTTAAATTTTACGGAAAGATTATGGAGAAGCTCTGGGACGTTAACCCCCAGAGAAAGACCCCGGCAGTGGAAAGGACAGATGGAATAGATTATGTACCGGCAAAGCATTGGACAATTCTCTTCGGACACCATTTTGCTAGCATTGCCGGGGCCGGACCAATCATCGGACCGGTGATTGCAGTAGCTATTTGGGGATGGGTGCCAGCTCTTATCTGGATAGTAATAGGTTCCATATTTGTAGGTGGGGTTCACGATTTCTCCTGTTTGATGAGCTCTCTAAAACATAAGGGCAGGTCGATTGGCGATGTTGCCGGCTCTACGATGAGTCATCGGGCAAAAATGCTGTTTGCTACTTTCTTGTGGCTGAGTCTTATTCTGGTGGTGGCAGTGTTTGCTGCTGTTACCAGCAAGACCCTGGTGAGCGAACCGAGAATAGTGATACCTACTTTTGGCCTGATTTTGGTTGCCATTCTTACCGGGCTGATGATTTACAAATGGAGAGTAAACCAGGTAGTGGCAACATTTATAGGTCTAATTTTACTGGGAAGTCTTCTGATTCTGGGCTACCATTACCCCATATCTCTGGGAGTAGAAGGTAGTACAAAAATCTGGATAGTTATATTATTATCATATGCGTTTATTGCTTCCATTACTCCGGTAAATATTATTCTTCAACCGCGGGATTATCTGTCCACTTTTATCCTGTTTTTTGGACTAATTTTTGGCTATTTAGGACTGTTCTTTTCTCATCCCAGGATGAATACTCCTGCTTTCGTCCACTGGTCTAGCGGTCAAGGAGCTCTCTGGCCAATGCTATTTGTAATCATTGCCTGTGGAGCAATTTCAGGATTTCATTCATTAATTGCCAGTGGAACAACATCCAAGCAATTGGCAAATGAGAGAGATGCGAAGAAGATTGCCTATGGAGGAATGATATTGGAAGGTGTTCTGGCCTGCCTGGCTCTTCTTGCTGTAGGAGCGGGTCTCTATTGGTCCGGAGGAGCCGGACGGGAAGGATTGGTCTATCCAGAATTAATTAAGGAAGGGAACTGGATTGTGACCTTTGCCCGAGGTTTTGGTCGGATAGCAGAACCTCTCCTGGGCAGAACTTTCGGTCCATTAGTCGCCATGGTCATGCTGAATAGTTTTGTAATGACCACTTTAGATAGTGGTACAAGAATTAACCGCTATATAACAGAAGAGTTGTTTGGTGAAGGTTTGAAATGGAAAATATTCCAGAACCGTTATTTTTCTACAGCAGTCATCATTTTCTGTGCAGGATACTTAGCATTTGGCAATTGGAAGGCAATCTGGCCAATTTTTGGGGCTTCAAATCAACTGGTAGCAGCGTTGGCTCTTCTGGTAGTTACCACTTATCTCTGGGCGATGAAGAAACCCACAAAATATACAGTCTATCCAGGGATTTTTGTTCTACTCACTGCCACTGGAGCCCTGATATACCAGGTGCGTGGCTTCATTGTAAATCAGAACTACTTGTTGGCCATAATTGGCGTGATTTTGCTCATTTTGGCCATTTTTATGGTCAGGGAGGGGGTAATAGTCGTTCGCAAAGTAAAACGGGCCTAAAACCCGTTAAATAATCCCTGTCCCTGTCCCGGAGTGGCTTTCTTTGGAAGCCAGAACTCTTTAAAGCTATAATTTTAATTTTTTCGTGCATTTTGGCCGTTTTTGTGATATAATAAAAAATAATCTAGAGGCGAGAAGCAAAAAGCCCTCAGAAAGGGAGAACTATGGCAGAAGAGTGTGCAATCTGCGAGAAAGATGTAGAGAAGACAGTCAAGTGTCCACTACTAAATAGAAACACCTGCCTTTCCTGTTGCTTTGCCATATCTTCTGGAAGAGTCGATATGATCCAGAGGATAAGGAAAGAGTATGAGCTGCAAAAGGAAGATATCCTCAAGGCATGCAGTACTTGTCTGGAAAAGGCCGGAGGAGTGGGAGAATAATCCCGTTGTTTAGTAGAGGGAGCTTTCTCACTTTTCCCAACAAAGTACTGCCACCTTCTTGAGAAGTCCCGCAAAAAAGGAAAGAACTCCCACCTTTATCACCAATTCAGTAAAAAATTTAGCAGAAAGAGGGATTTTTCTATCCCTTTTAGCCAAAGTTAAAGTAAATTATAAATATGTATTTGTTTCTTTATGAAATTAGAAGACTTTCAGGTAGAAGTTGATAGTTTGGTTTAAGCCATCTTAAATATTAAAAGTTAACATAATATCTCTTATATGTCGGAGTGCGACATCTGAGGAGAGAAACTTTGGGGGTCCTTTGGGGGTTCTAAAGATTACGTCTTTTCTTATTAAGTAGTTTCCTTATCTGTTTCAATTTTTCTTCGCTGGGTATAGCCTTTCCGCTCAGCCAGCGCTGGACTGTCCTTGTGCTAACATTGAGCTCCCTGGCTATCTCCCCGGTCTTATAATCATAGTATAAGTAGAATTGGTGAAGTTCTTTGAGCTCTTGAAGTTCTTTTTCCATAAAAGTGGCTATTCAGCCATTTGTAGGCACAGATTGAATCTGTGCAGTGGACTCCAGAATAATGAGCCATTTTTAATGGGGATGCCTACAAAATAGGGTATAAAATGGACAGACAGATATATTCGGACCAGCTTTTTGAGAAAATGCCTTAAAACGCAAAATTCAGCCTTTTTTAAAGGCTTATGCCTTATAAAGGGCCATTTTTACGTCAAAAAGGCATTGCCAGGGCAGAAACAACAAAAAGTAGCTTTAACACAATTATCGTGAGCACTACCAAAAGGATGTAATGAACGATGGCACTACCAATTTTCTTATTTTTTCGGAACTCTCTGAAAGCAAATAGTGCCCCGATAATCAGAAGTACTGCTAAGAGGATTACCACAAACCAGAATGACAAACCTGCCATTTTTCTCACCTCCTTTCAGTCGGTGACCTGCCTGCTCACCGACTCGTACGCGGAGCTTTGCTCCGCTACTCCATATTGCGGAAAGTTCTCAAACCGACCAGTACTCGAGCGAAAAATCCTCTCCCGGGACAGGAAAACTTATTGTGCCATGGGAGGGCCATCTTTCGAGTTCCACGTTGTTTCTCTCTAAAACGATTACCATTTCTATTGCCTGGCCAACTTTTGCTTTTAAATCGACAAAAGGTATACTCAATTCTATAATTTTCTGATAGCTTATAGAAGTCAAATCTTTAAACTTCTGATAATTCTCCCTGTGTTCTGCTTGGACTACGTCAAAAAGAGAAAGAGCAAAATTTCCATCCTCAAGCATTTGAATTCTTGCCTGTTGAGGAGATTCCTTGAAGAAATTGATTTTGATTGCGAGGTCTTTTAAACTTTCGTAAGAAAGTTCCATATTTGTGTCGATGCGCAGATACAAATTGTTCAGGTCGAAGCCATAATAGAAACTTCTGATAATGTTTCCTCGATGGTGCATCGGTCCTATAATCTCGGAGACATCGTATTGTCCCGCCCCCTGCCATTCGAAATAATCGGTTACTTTACCGTCTAATATAGGGTTTATGAAGTCGGTGGGTTCGCGTTTGGGACGGGGTTTCTCGTGACCAGAAATGGCGATGTGTAGCCAATCTGGCACTTTTTCCCCAAGGGAAGTATACACATTCATCAGGTGCTTTCGATAGAGATTATCAAAAGCGAGACTATTGACAGAGCGATACTCATCTCCATACCACCAGTTCCAATCGCTACCTTCGGCAATATATACCCCCTCTTTCGCTTTCTGTATCTGTTCATGTTTCCCGGGGTCTCTTTCTTCAAAATGGGCTAACATATTACGAGTCCTGGCGAGATAGTCCCAGGCAAGATTATCCTCCTCATGTCCAATCCACACACAAAAATTGTGATTTATCCAGGAACCGCTCCATAACCTGGGCAGGGAGCCCGGTTTTGTGTGCTTTTCCACAAAGTTACTAATCGTTGTCGATTCCAGTAATGGGTCGTCACTGATTGTTTGATAAAGCTTCCTCAGAAAGTCCCCCCCATCATTCTTATAATACTCCCAGCAGTTCTCTCCATCAAGTATAATGCTCACCAGGTGAGGTCCAGGGAAGTGGCTCACGCGCTTATGAATCTTGTGAAGTTCCTGCATAAAATGCCTCACTGCCTCATCAGGGGGAACCCCTGCATAGGTAAAACCAATCAGGTCGGATAGTTTCCTATTTCGAAAGACAATTTTTATGGAACTGTCGTCCGTGCTGAACTGATAGAGCTTATAAAGAATATCGGCATTATGGGGAGAAACACCTATTGAGGATGCTAAAATACCTTCATCAGTGGCAATCCAATCTATTCCTGCCTGGGAGATTAAAGGAACGATTGCTTCGGAAACCGCACCCTCGGAGGGCCACATCCCCTTCGGTTTCCGGCCGAAGAACTTCTCGTAACAGGTAACTGCTCGTTCAATCTGAGCTTTCGCGTCTTCCCTGTGGCGAAACTCTTCTTTGGGCAGAGCGATTTCAGGAGTGGCCATCTTTGCTGCCTTAACGTCAATTAGAAGAGGTAAAATGGGATGGTAGTAAGGAGTAACGGAAATTTCAATCTGCCCCTGTTCCTGTTTCTCTCGATACTTGCCAATCACTTTCTTCATTATTCCCAGTTGTTTATCTATCACCAATCTCTTCTCTTCCTCTGTAAATTCCTCTCCCTTCTTCTCCAATTCTCTAAGTTCAGGGTCTTGCCTTCGTAGACAAGGGTCAATCCAACAGAGGTTGAAAAGCAACTGTAAATCTAAAAAATCCTGTGTACTGAACCTTCTCTGAATCTCTTTCAACTCTTCCCCAGCCACATACCTCCCCCTTTGGGACAAAAGGTCCCAGTATCGGGGAAAAGGTTTAATCATGTTTTCCCAGTTTGCTGTAAAGAAATTCTGGAGAATAAAAGCCCTCTCTTCCGGGGATAGTTTATTGGCGGGTTTTAAAGTCAGGTCCAGAAACTGGTCAGTCAGATTATTCTGGGCATAATCGTTTATTTGGTCTATCAAGGAAGGGACAAGATTGAAATTTACATGAATCTTAGGAAAATCGTCTAAGGAGGCTACCATGTCATAATAGTCTTTAATCGCATGAAGCCTCACCCAAGGAAGGACAAACTTGTTTTCCAGGAGGTCCTTATAATATGGCTGGTGCATATGCCATAAGAATGAAATATGGAGAATGTTACTTTGAGGCATTTTACGACTATTTCTTCTTCTTCTTTTTAGCAGGCTTTTTAACCGGCTTTGCTTTCTTCTTTATAGGTTTTTTAACCTTTTTCGAACCACCAAAGTAGTAATGCACAACGACCCGGCCATAAGTTGTGGCGAAAGCTGAAGCAGCGCTTTGATAATAGAGACCGATTTCCGCTCCCAGACCCAAATTGGGAAGCTGCATCATAAAATACTCCACCCCGGCAAATGGACCTACAGAAAAATTATCAGCCGCGTTCTGTCTTAAGTCTACACCAATTTCTGCCCCTAAATACAAATTCATGCTCTTTTCGTCTTTAGCCTTACAGAGTATTCTTCCTCCCAGAAGAAATTCGCTGTTGGCCGTCTCCAGACGGAAGTTAATAACCGGGTTCACGGCAAGTTTCTCAGTCAACCAATACCTGAAGGACCAACCGTCCAGAGGTGAAAGAGCAGAAAAACCCACGCCTAATCTCTTCTTCAGACTAACCGCTTCCCCCTTAAGGGGCAAGCAGAAAAGAATACTTACCATTACCAAGCCAACTACTAATTTTTTCATTTTACCTCCTTTGATTTAATTGCCTTTCTTTACCCACAAGATTATCCCCCTGTGGTGGGCATTAGAATTTTACCAGCACCTCCCCCAGAACCTTATCTGCACGGTCCTCAGCAAAATTTCCTGCCATAAAAGCACTATACACCATGCGAAATGAAAGATTTGCTGAATAATAATACTTAACAAAGATGTCCACTTCATCTCCTATACTCCCTTTCGGAGTATGAGAATTGTAAATGAAATAGTTAATTCCGGTTTTTAATTCAGGGAGGGGAAAAACGGATATCCCCAGTTTAAATAGCTTTAAGTTAGTAGTTGTATAATCAGTATCTCCACTCCTGACTTCGCTTCTATTTTCCATATAATATTCCCCATATTCTTCTTCTGACAGGTGGGCGTAGTCTGAAAGGAAATTTTCATCTTTTCCTGCTTGGACATCTTCTCCACTGCCAACGAGATATTCACAGACAACGATGCCTTTACCAAATCTGGTCTCAGCTTGAAAGTTTCCACCTAATATGTAAGCTAAACCTTTATAATCTCTCCCTCCCCCCTTTCCCGATTGAAGGATTATGCCACCCCGATAATCCACTTCCTTTCCCAGTTTTCCACTCAAATGGCAACCCAGAAAGTTCTTATCCACACCGATAGTTCGATCTCTCTGCCAGAAACCGGAAATTTGGGGAGTAATCCCTTTCCATCTTCTCTTAAAAAATACTCCATAAGCGTTCTTCTCTTTCCAGTTATCAGGGCTAACTCCCTCATTCCCTGTAGGTTTTAACATCATTAGCTCGCAGTCGACCTGCCAGGGCAGAATGGCGGATAATTTAATGGCATCAAAACCTGACGCATTGTCATCAATCAGTAGCCCATCTCCGTATTGGAGAGGTTGTCTTCCAAAAGCTAAATATAAAGGAAGTCCAAAAAGTTCATCAACTTTCACATAGGCATTTTCGATCCAGGGCAGCATATTCTCGCGAGTCAATCCCTCAATGGTTACTGTGGAAGTATCCACACCCCAGAAACCTCTCGATTGTAACTTTAGGCCAATGGTAACTCCCTCTGCTAAAACTCCCTCTATCAAGAATCTCGTCCGTTGATAGATGTAACTGGTATCTCCATTGTTTACCGGTACCCACCTTATCCTGACTTCTTCTCCCACTCTCACGCCTGCCAGACAAACTTGAGGAGATATGTGAAGGATGGAAACTACAAGAAGAAATAGAATGGTTCGTTTCAAACGCTCTCTCCTTATCCCCATTGAAAATCGGAATGCCTATATTTTAGCATACCATATAAAAAAAAGAGGAAAAAGTCAAGAAAAAACTTGAATTTTCCTCTTGAAAGAATCTAAATTTATATTGAATTCACGGCGTAGGCGACAATGCCTTTATTTTCGCCTCAGCCATATCCTGCCATATCCTGCCAGAGTAGAAACGGGACATCTGTTGATATATTTTAATAGCTTCATCTTTCTGTCCCAGTTTCTCATAGCACCTTCCCAGGCCTTGGTAAACCCCCGGCAAAAGGTAATGCTGGGGAAACCTGTCCAGAAGTTTCTGGTAAGTTTCCTTAGCTTCGTCGAATTTTTCTTCCTGTTCCAGACTATTGCCCAGGCTTAGCAGGACTTCAGGGGTGAACTTCCTGGTTTCATATTTATCCAGATATCTTTTATAAATAGAGGTAGCTTCGCTGTACTTCCCCATTTCATAGAGGGTATTACCTTTATAGAGAAAGACTAAGGGAGTAGCCTTTGAGCCGGAATGTCTTAACGCTTGGTCATAAAACGAGATAGCCTTATCCGGCTGATTCATAAAATATTCCTGTTGTCCTCTCGCCAAAAGACTAAATGCCTGTTCAGTCATCTTGGCACGACGAGACAAGGTGAAGGGAATAAAAATAGCCACAGCAAGGATAACTATTCCGACAATTATAGCATTCTCCTTATTCTCGTTGACCCAGGTAACCGACCTTTCTACCCAACTTACCAAACGGTCTTTTTTAAGCTCTTCTTTTACCCATTTACGAGGCATTTAAGTTCCCCTAAGTGCTTTACCAATTAATGACCGGGCGTTTTCCAACATAAGCTCCAGATCTTCTTTCGTCATTCCTGCTTTGTTAACCACTTCCAAAGCCTGTTGTTCAGTAATTAAGTCTTCCGGTTCATGCGCATCAGTATTAAAAATTAACTTTGCTCCTCTCTTTTTCGCTAAACTCCCCACGTGTTGATTGGTTAGAGAGTGTCCCTTGCGGGAGGTAATCTCAAGAAGTACATTTTTCTCCTTTGCCAGGTCTACTTCCTCACTACTTATTTTTCCTGGATGGGAAAGTATATCTATCATGCTGGATAAAGCAGCCCGGTTTGTACCCGAAGGAACAGGTTCGACTGTGGTTTCTCCATGCACCAAAATAATTTTTGCTCCCAACGCTCTACATTCCTCAGCAACCCGGAAGATTAAATTAGGAGGAACATAGGTCAGTTCTGCACCTGGAAGGACCTCTATTTTATACTCAATAGTGAGAATTGAAGAGACCTTAACTATCTCCGGAATTACGAGATTGATATTAGACATATCAACATGGTCGGTAATAGCTATTGCTTCGTAACCCTTATTCTTGGCACGAAAGACGAGTTCCGAAGGGATTAATGAACCATCAGAAAAGAAGGAATGTGTGTGAAGGTCAATCATCTATAGTATCCAATATGATTTTTTCTGGCGCCCCCGGAGCGATTCGAACGCCCGACACACGGTTTAGGAAACCGTTGCTCTATCCAACTGAGCTACGAGGGCGATTCTTTTTTCTCTATTTCAGGCGTAAATATACATTTGTCTATCTGCTTTTCCTTTCATATTATACTTTCTTTCAAGGTTTCGTCAAGAATTTTTTTGGAAAAAGCTGGAATAAACTTTTCAAATGCTCGAAGGGAACCAAATAATTTATCAAATCTCGCCAAAGAATTATTTCTTCAGGTGAAAATCACAATAAGGAGGGTAAATGACGGAAAGTTAATCTTGGAAAATATGTATGACGGTATATTACTCCGTCTCTTGTAAGCCATCAGGCAGGATACTCGGTGTAATGAAGATAACTACCTCTGTTTCTTCAACAGTTTTCTTCTTATTTTTAAAGAAAAAACCTATTATTGGGATATACCCAAGAACAGGAACCCTTGTTACTCTCTCAAATTCAGTTTGATTAGTTAGTCCTCCAATAATGACCGTCTCTCCGTCTTTGACTCTTACCTTTGTGTTTACCTGTCGTTTAGTAATTACCGGCAATCTGTCTTCTGTTGCCTCAACAGTTACATCGCTAACTTCCGGCTGTATTTCGACTGTAATATCTCCATTTTCAGAAACGTATGGAGTAATCTTAAGGGTTATCCCTGCTGTTATGGCTTCCAACGTAGTATAAGGATAATTTACCGGCCCTGAAACAATCGAATAATATTGCTCTTTCCCAATAAAGATACTCGCTTCCTGACCATCAAGGGTAACTATTCTGGGATTAGCCCGCAATTTAACCTCACCCGTCCTTATTAATGCATTGAGCTTCACAAGAATGCTACGGGTTAATTTCCCAGTAGTGGCATAGGTGAAAGTCCCCAGAAGGTCTTCCATACCTGCACTTCCTGAAGCAGTGCTATTAATTCCTTTTGTGTTATCCCATTCCCACTCCCAATTAATACCCAATTCTTTGGTCACTCCCTTAGAAAAGTCAGTTACTATAGCTTGAATCATTACCTGTTTAAGCGGTATATCAATTTTAGCTATATCCTCTTCTATGCGCGCAATAATTTCTGGAGAAGCAGTAACCGTCAGCATATTAACGTCTTCGTTTACCTGAATAAAGTCAGTGAAAAATTCCGGTAGGAACTTGGGTACATCTTTTGCTTTTATGTAATTTGTCTTGATATATTTGGTTTCAGTTAATCGATTAAATGTCGGATTATCGGGTACAGCTGCACCCACTAAATAGTAATTATCTATCTTTTTAAAGGTATATCCACCACCCATTAACATCATCTCCAAACACTTCTCCAGAGGAACATTCTTTAAGTCTAAGGTAACTACACCTTGCACCGTATCATCCGGAATAATAGTCACCCCGCTTTGAGCTGAGATATCTCGTAACGCCTCTCTTAGATCTGTCTCAAAGAAGACATTGGTTATAAACTCTGACTTTTTCCGCTCTCGCGCCAAACTAAGGTCGTTGTCTACCAATCCTGCTATTAATATCAAACAAATCCCCAAAATCTTAAAAGTTTTCATTTGCAGATTCTCCATAAAGAATAATAACTGAATTTTTTATTGATTGCTTTTTAAACATTACTCGACTACTTCGGTAAATACTATATCATTTCTTTCCAAAAAGCTGGTTAAAGCGAGTTAAAAAGTTATTTTCTAAAAAAGAGTCTTCTTTCTCTTCTTTTATATCTTTCAAATAATTATTAAACGCTTGTTTAAAATCATCAAAGAAAGACCAGAAATCTATTCCCAGTCCTCTAATAGAATCATAATTTAAATAGTAACGAGTAGTTTCAACAATCCCGCCATGAAGTATAGTAAATCCATGTGTTAATCCACACCTAAAATCATCCCAAAGAAGAGAGACATATTCTTTGCCATCTGGGTCTTTTTCCATAAACTTTTTGCTCATATAGTTCTTCACGAATTTCTTAAATTTTTTTGCTTCTGTGCCTTTTTGAAGATAGAAATTACTAATTGCTAAAATTGCGTTGCAAATTAGGTTCATTAATCCCAAATTAAGTCGCCATATCTCAGTATCGTCTTTCCTCCAGATTTTTCTTAGTTGTTCTATAGGTTCCATTAAAATTTTATTGACCCTTCCTTCAAACCAACCTATTTTTTCTTCTTTAGTTTTAAGTTCATCTAATTTATTTGAATATCTATAAAAAATATCCTTATTGTTCATTTTTTGAGGGTTCAAGAGGTCTTGATTGCTCTTCGCTCTCCTTCTTAGATTTTATATATTTGTTAATGAGTATTTTCGTTTTTTGCAAAACCTGGCAAACGATTCCTTCTTTTTTTTCTTCTATTGAAAAAGTTTCTTCCACCGTTGAAGATTTGTTGTTATCATAGAGAAAATACGCCTTTGCAGTATATATCCCTTTAGTTAAAGAGTGAGAATAGGGTGTTTCTATGGTCCTTAATCCACCCGGTAATATCATGCTACCTTTTGGAATAACAATTTCATCTACAGGTTTTTTTTGATTTTTATTTATTATTTCAATTTTCCCTTCCGGAACTATATGTGCATTACCAACATTCTTAAACACCATTGTAAACTTCATATTTCCAGATTTATCGTTAGGGTTATCTTTTTCTCCTACTTCTTCTGGTTCTGAAATAACGAAATCAGTAATTCCTCCCTTTTCCCTGATAGTATTGGGAATTCTTACTAACACAGGGAGTCTTTCTGTAGAATTTTTTCCATAAAAAGTGATGTTTGAGTAATATTCACCTTTTTTCTTTTGAGGTACTTTTATGGTAATTTTCGCATTTTTTGTTGACCTTGAACCAATAAGAAATTTTTCCGGAGTGATATCTATCCAGGAAGAACAAGAACGACCTGTGCTTCCTGATTTTAATAGTTTATTTTCGCCATCTTTATTGACCCAGAAATCAAATATCTTTGTATTCAACTGAAGAGTATAGCTTTCCAAATTTCTTAACTTGACACTCACTGTTCTATACGCTCCCGAAGGGATTTCCACAATTAGCGGTAAAGGTTCTACAGTAAAATTATCTTTGGCTACAATTTTCTCTTCTAAAGTAACGACTTTTCTTTCTTGGGTTATTCTGAATTTCGTTGTCGCATGTATGATTTTTTTTCCTCCATATTCTACGTCAGCATAAGCGTAATAATTACCCGGTGGTAATCCTTTTGGTAAAATAGTGGCTAAATCCATTACACTATCAGGAAGAATCCTTCCTCTCCCACTTCCCATCTGGGTTTTTACCAGGGTTGTTCCTTTCTCGTTTTTTATCCGCAGGTTACCTTTTGCTGCAAGATGTATCTTTCCTTCGTTCTTTATTGAACATTTTACAAGCAGGACATCCTTCCCAAACTTTTCAATATACCTGCTATTCTTAGAAGGCGATTCAACCTGAAAACTCTTAAGAGATAGTTTTGGAGTCAAGCCAAATCTGGGAATGGTCACGCTTACTATAGAGACCATTCGCCAGAATAGTTTTACTCCTGCTTGAGCCTTTTCTGTTTTTTCCAAAGGGACCAATTCAGCAACAATAGCTGCATATCTTCCACCATAGTTTCCGTAAGGAATACGAATCTTTGCAGTAATGTCTTCACTTTCATTTGGACCAAGTTTAATGTGTTTATGGGATAGCTTTATCCATTCAGCACAGGACCATTTCCCTTCTTTTGTATCAAGGACTTTATACTTTCCTTTTTCTGTTTCTTTTATACTTGCAGCAAAGATACGAAAATTCGCAGAACTTTCTGATTGATTTAATAGAGTAATGGTTACCTTTTTTTTTCCGCCCGAAGGAATTTTTATGTCAGAAGAAGGTGGACTTAATAAAAAAGATATGTCTGCCAATAGAGTTCTTCCTATTGTCAGACATAAAATAAAAGCAATAAATCCGATTTTCCATAAAAATTTAGTTTTCATTTTTTATAAGGGGGATAGAAGATTTTTTCTTAATTCAAGCTAAGAAGTGTTGGCCGGAGTAGAGCCAACAAGTTGTGCTTATTTACTCTGCTGATACATACGGATCCCAAATCCAGGGTTTTTGTTCTTTAAGAATCACTGAGATTGTAGCACCATTAGGATCCTCATATTCACAAGCAGAATCACAAGACCCAACAACGATTCTGTTGTAAAGAGTAAATATGACTGGTTCATGAGCCATATTCTCTTCAAGCAAGTCATCATCGTTATTGAGAGCTGCTGCTGTTACCCACGCCCCAGGGGCTAAAGCGTAGTAGGTTTCAAGAACATCACCCTCGTCATTTACGAGATTCGCAAACCCTTCATAGTCAACATAAAGGTCGCCGTTGGACTGGAGAGTAGCCTGAATCCCATCAATGTAGTAGTCACCGGGCTTTAACACACGCCATTCAATATCGGTTGCATTTAACGAAACCAAAGCCCATTGAGCTATTGATGCACTGATATCAACGTTAATGACTCTTTCTGTTTCGTTACAATAGCTACTGTAACAGCCACTTAGTGATGCCTTGGCAAGATTTGTGAGAGAACCATCTCTCGTATTGTATACCGGAGTAGGTACATAAGGTCCATCCCACTCAGCTAAAGCCACAGCACCAGGAACAATCAATAGTGCTGCGATTGCTAATACCATAAATTTTCTCATTTTGCCTCCTTTTTAGATTTCCTTAGGAGTGAGTCTCCTAAGGGTGTTTTTGGCCTTTTTAAGCCACTCCTTTGACTGCTTCTCAGCTTAAAAAAATTTTTCCCTCTATCCCCCCTTTCTCTCTTTGGTATTGATTATTTTTATTTAATTGAGAACATTTTTTCTGCTCTTGCCTGTCTTCTTCCTTTGTAACTAATCCTTGCTTCTGCGGTATACTTCCCTTTGCCCTTTTTCCTTGGGTTGGACCAGGTCCCCTGGAAATCCCTTACACCATCTGGAAACACTGTGCCAGTCCCTATTTCCAAAGGTATTCGGTCAATAATCCTGCCCTTATCGTTTTTGATAACCACGCTTCCCTTTGCTCTTATATGGACATTACCCATATTTTTGAGAGAAATTATGAAATCGACCGGCTGAATTAAGGTTTTTCCTTGCCGACGTTTCCGGGGGCTTACAGGAGCCTTTTCTACTTTTATTTGGGAAATCTTTGCTTCTCTCTTGAGCGTGCGGGGAATACTCACCATCACGATGGTTCCCAGCCTGGCACCTAACATTACATTGCCTCTCTTCTTCCTACCTGAGGAGAGTGACTCAAAAAGTATGACCGCATATCTCCCTCCTTTTACTCCTCGGGGCACTTTAATTCTTGCGCCAATCGCCTTTTTACTTCCCGGCTCCAATGTGAACTTGTCCTCGGTAAGCTCAATCCATTTGGCACAAGAATAAGCACTAACTCCCGGGTCTAAGATGAGCGGGGTACCATCGGGGTTTAACTTCAGGTCACAAGTATAACCCTGGATATTAACTGGTCTATTTCCCAGGTTGGAAACTACCAATTTAAATGAACGAAGTCCACCGGCGGGAATAGAAGTTTCCACCAAAGGAGGGGTAACGGTTATTGAAATTTGAGAAAGAACTAAATTAGGAAAAACTATTAAAAAGATAGGAACGAGCATGAATAAACGTAGTTTTCCATTTCCCATTTTCTTCTTTAAAATCAAGGAGTTGCCAAATATGTATAATTTATTTGACCGGTATACATTCCTGCCTTATCTTCCCAGGTTGTCTTTAACCTAAACTCCGATGTGGTTTCTTTGTGGTCTGTAGCGGATCCTGTGAGCACAACTTTCTCTCCGGACATTGCCTCGAATCCTGCGCCACCACCTTTATCAATGTTTGGTGTATGTGGATTCTTCATAAATATTCGGTTGGAAGGAATAGTCCCCCCATCTCCTTCCAAAGGAGTGGCTGAACATTTCACTGTCCAGTTACGACTGTTCGAGCCGACAGTTACAACCACAGGCTGGTCAGCATCGTAGACGCCAGGCGCTCCCTTACAATTGAAGACAATTGCATCAGTAGACAAAGTTATATTTATACAGGGCTCAATAATTGCGGTTACTTGAAGAGTCGGACCAGGATGAAAAGTATCCCCACAAACCAGTTTATTAGTAAGAAAAATATTAATGCTAAGGATGAGAAGGAAAAGAGATAAATAAACAATATTTTTTTTCATTTCTTTATTCTCTTTTTAAGGGTTGGTAAGATAAGTAAATCTAATTTGTCCTACGTAAGTTCCTGGTTTATCTTTCCAGGTAGTCAATAGTCTGAATTTTAGGCTACTTGCCTTAATTGCCGCTGCACCGGTCAGGGAGCCTTTAGCTACTAACCTTGGCTGGTCCATACTTTCATAACCCAGACCAGCTCCTTTATCAACGGCGGGGTCAGTATATGGAGTATTTATGAACAGGCGTTCAAAAGGAATTCTATTTGTTCTTCCCGAAAGAGTAAGAGGTGAAATCACTTCACAATGAATGGACCAGTCTTTAGAGTCTGCGCGAACTGTCACATCCACTGGTTGAGAATCAAAAGTTCCCGGTGAGGTATCAGCGTGAAAGGAAATTGAATCGGGAGATAAGATGATGTTAATGAGAGGCTCTGGGTTTGCATAGACAAAGTTACTATTTCCGAAGAAGAGCAAAAACGAAATGAGAATTGAAACGAGAAAAACCAATTCAGTAACCGCCTTTTTTGAGGTGTGAGCTTAACTTAAGCCCTGGGGATAGGCTATATTATGCGAGGATAGGTTGCTTTGAACGAAAATAGGCTATATTGGACAAAATACTACTATCGGCAACTAATAAGTAGATGTTATAGTATATAAAATACCCTTTTTTGTCAAGTAAATATTTCCAACCAAGTTTCAAGCGATCAGTAAGCTTCTTCATTGTGATTTGAAGATTATTCAGTATTTCACCCCTTTTTCCTCACTGCAAAAATTTTTATCACAAGTCCGCCAAAAACCCATAAGTGCCCATTATAAAATAAAAAATCCCAAATCGCTTCGATTTTTTAAGCAGATTCGGGACTTTCGTCTATCTTTTTTAAGGTTGTTTTTTTGCGTTTTGGCCTTAATATTTTATTATGGAAAGTACCTCGTATCCTTTTAGTTTCTCGATGCCCTTCAAGTCAGTTAGCTCTATCAAGAAGCAAATACCCATAATCTTTCCCTTCAATTTCTCTACCAGGTCAATTGTGGCTTTAGCTGTGCCGCCTGTGGCCAGGAGGTCGTCGACAATTAAGATATTAGCGCCTGGCTGGAAAGCGTCAGCATGCATCTGTAAGGTATCGGTTCCATACTCGAGCTCATAGGTTGTCTCCACAGTCTTATAGGGCAATTTGCCTTTCTTGCGCACAGGGATAAGACCCGCGTTTAATTTATAGGCTAATGGGGCGGCAACAATGAAGCCGCGCGATTCCACAGCTACAATCTGGTCAATCTTTTTTCCTTCATAATGCTCGGCCAAAGTATCGATTGCCCGGCGAAACTGGGAACCGTTCTGGAGGAGTGTGGTAATGTCTCTAAAAAGGATTCCCTTCTTGGGAAAATCCGGAATACTACGAATTAGTTCCTTGAGCTGTTCCATCTTAAATTCTCCTATTCTAATCCATGAAGCTGCATTCTAAGAACAATCTTTTTTAATCTCTCTATTGCCCTCTTTTCTATTTGTCTTATTCTCTCTCGAGAGAGATCCATTTTCTCACCAACTTCCCTGAGGTTGTATCCTTTCCCGTCAACCATTCCGTAGCGCAATTTAATGACTTTTAATTCCTGAGGGGTTAGCTTTTTCAAGATTTGTGCCAACTCTTCATGAGACTTAATCAAATCTACAACATGGTCTGGTGATCCCTTTTCTTCCTCTCGAATCAGGTCTTTCAGGAAAATGTCGAATTTATCTCCCAGAGGACTATCCAGAGAACCGACCCTTTCAAAGACCTTGATTTCCTGCATAAACTTCCGGGTCTTCTTTATGGAAAAGCGCAGTTTCTTTGCTAATTCTGCCGTAGTTGGTTGTCTCGCTAACTCTTCGCGCATCCTTTCAGAAACATTAATGAGTTTCTTTATTGCCTCATAGGCGTAAAGTGGAATGTGGATGGTCTTAGTCTGGCTCAAGATTGCCCGCTGAATATACTGTCTAATCCACCAGAAAGCGTAAGTGGAAAAGTTATAACCCATTTTGGGGTCATATTTATCAATCGCTTTTATAAGGCCTACATTCCCCTCCTCGATTAAATCCAAAAAGTCGAGACCATAGCAAGAATATCGTTTGGCAATGCTAATAACTAACCTTAAGTTCCCCTCAATCATTCGCTTTTTTGCTTTGCTATCTCCCTTACTTATTTTGGGAAACAGTTCCACCATCTCTTGTTCAGTAACTTGAGGAATTGTTCGCAGCTCTTGCATATATAGTTTTACTGAATCCAAATTTTGCGCCATTTTTGTCTATTTCCAGGATAAAGTTTGCTTCTTAAGGCAAATAGAACACAGGATTAACCGCTTTACCCCTCTCCCTTATTTCAAAATGCACGTGGGGTACATCTGCCCAACCAGTTGCTCCCACTTGAGCGATCGCCTGTCCCTTCTTTACCCTTTCCCCCTCTCTGACTAAATTTATGCGATTATGAGCATAAACGCTTGAATAGTCCTCATTATGCTTAATTATGACCATATTTCCATATCCCCGGAGTTTATTATTACTATAAGTTACAATACCGTCGTAAATAGCTATTATAGGCGCTCCTTCCCTGCCTTCGATGTCCACGCCCTGGTGGCGCTTACCACTCTGTTTCCCAAATCCCACCAATATCTTTCCTTTTAAGGGCCAGGAGAAATCGATGAGTTCAGGTGGCGGTTTTGCTCTTGCTTTTTTTCGTGAACGTGGAGAAGTCGACCTGCCAGAATAGGCTAAAGTGTCCTTTCTCTCTTTAGCGCCAGGGACAAAGACTAATTGGCCTGTTTTAATTCTGGTAGCATCAGCTAAATGGTTTATCCTTGCTAACCTATCTAAGTCGACCTCATAGACCCGGGAAATTCTCCATAGAGTCTCACCCTTCTGCACTCTATGGTAAATTCCTGATGGGAAAAAAGCACACCCAGACAGCAGAATTATAAGAAAGAACTTTAAAAAAACAAATTTCCTAAGTTTATTATACGTAAAATTTAGCCTCACTGTCAAGACCAAAGCCTCCAGATGGTCGGGGCGAGCCGATTCGAACGGCCGACCTCACGGTCCCGAACCGTGCGCTCTAGACCAGGCTGAGCTACGCCCCGTCCTTTTTTTTGTCCTCTCTTATCCCTTCTCCCCCCTGGGAAAAGGTCCTTATCCCCTCCTCTCCCCTTGGGGGTGAGGGGGATTACTAGAATATCTTAATTACACCAAGACTGACAAGAGTAACAATTACTCCAGCTATCAACACACCATTAGCTATAGAAAACGCTGCCCACCTTCTTCTGATGCCGAAAAGAAACGCTGCCACGCATCCAGTCCACGCTCCGGTCACTGGCAGAGGAATGGCCACAAAAAAGATAAGACCAATAGCTCCATACTTTTCTACAAGCTTACTTCTCCTCTTGGTGCGAGCAAATAGCCAGCTGAAAAATTTCTCAGCCCAGTTAAATCTCATGCTCAGCCATTTGGATACAGATTCCAGAAAAAGAAGGAGCGGTATTACTGGAATTAGATTTCCAATTATAGATAAAAAAAATGCCTTTTCAACAGGGAAATGAAAAACCCCCAAAGCCAAGGGAATCGACCCACGAAGCTCGGAAACAGGCATAGCAGCCACAAGAACTGTCACCAGCTCTGGAGGGAATAGTCGAGTCAAAAATTTAATTATTTCCTGAACCATTGTTAGTCAGTATCCTTATAGCCATATTCTCCGATTAAAGGAACGAACACACAGCCGCAAACAGACTTTCTTATCATCTTACCTTTTCTCTTCTCGATTAGGACTAAATCCTGTGACCACCTTCCCCCTATGGGAATTACAAGTTTACCCATTTCGTCTAACTGTATAAATAGCGGTTGAGGGACATCAGGAGCGCTGGCAGTAACAATAATTTTCTGGTAAGGTGAGAATTCTTTCCAGCCTTTTGTGCCATCACCAACGATAACCTTCACATTCTGGTAGTTTAACTCTTTGAATATTTTTTCCGCCCTTTCGGCTAACAATTTATGCCTTTCTGTTGTATATACTTCCTTTCCCAGTTCAGCGAGAATTGCTGCTTGATAGCCAGAGCCAGTACCGATTTCCAGAACTTTATCTTCCCCTGATAGATCGAGTAGATTTGTCATCAGGGCAACGATATAAGGCTGTGAAATAGTCTGCCCCTCTCCTATGGGAAGAGGGTGGTCGTTGTAGGAGTGGCTCTGAAACTGTTCTGGAACAAAGAGATGGCGAGGAACTTTTCTGAATGCTTCAATTACCCTGGGAGTGACTACTCCTCGACGCATTATCTGTTGAGTAACCATCTCTTCCTGTAAACTTTTGAAATCTATCACGTTCCCTCTATACAAAAAATTTAAGGATTAACTCTTTAATCCCTTGAATACCCAAAGATACAAATGAAGCACCCAAAATACTGCCCAAACAGACCAGAAGATGCCCCTTTACTATTTTCAACTTGAGAAAGCGTGCCAGAAGAACGCCAGACCATATTCCCCCTCCCACAAAAGGCAGAGCAGCAACAATCAGAACCCCAAACTGTCCCCATCTCTGAGCACGCACTAAAATTCGGGAATGGATTTTTCGTTCTCTCCTGAAGATTTTTTTCTTGGTAATCCTCTCAATGACTCTTCGAATACGACGAACCAATAGTCTTTCCCGAACAACAAAACGTCTTGAGGTTATAACCCTATCAAAGAGACGAAAGTAGATAGGAACAGTAATTATATCTATTGACGAAATTATGCCTACTGATAAATACCATTTGTTAAAGAGAGCTAATGTATAAGGAATAGAAAAGAACCGCCCCAGAAAAATATGGGTTAAAAAAATACTAGGCACTAACCATAAATATCTCATCTCTTCTCCTTAAATAAAACCGAATAATCCATTTCTCTAAAGCCTGGCCGGCTCGGCAAAGTCTTGTAATGAATATTCCACAGTATCTAAAAACCAGTAACCTTCTCGTGTAATCGACTTCTTCTCAGTTATTCTTATTTTCTTCTTGAACATCGGGCCGTCAACCACCAGGGTATGGTATTCACCATTCTCCCCACAAATATCAATACTATTTTCTTTTAAATATTTTAAAAAATCCCTGTCTATCTTCCTACCAATCCATTCTTCGCCAAACAGATCCGCTTTGGCACTAACTATTATCGCCTCAAACCCTCTATCTATAAAGTCAAGTAGAATTCTTTCTGGTTCTTCTCCCCACAGTGGCTCAACTGCCTCAATTCCCAACTCTCCACAAACCCTCTCCACCCAATCCTTGTGTTCTTGCAAATAAATATCGCCAAAAATCATACCTTTTATGCCCTTAGGAATTAGACTTCGCACTGCTTCTTTGAAT
>DAOVHK010000142.1 GCA_030671905.1 Clostridia bacterium
GTCCGCCCTTTATTTTTGTGACTAAAATCACATCTAAATTGTGACTTTAATCACTGAAATATTATAATACCTATAGTATACTTAATATTGAAAAGGAGGAAGAATGGAAAGGAAAAGCGAGGTAATCGGTTTATTTCTGCTCCTTGCTATCTCTCTTCTGTTGATTGTTTCTACAAGCTCAGCAGGAATATTTTCCAAAGAGAAAGTAGGCACAACCGGAGCAACTTTCTTGAAGATTGAGGCAGGTGCGCGTCCTGTGGCAATGGGAGGCGCCTTTGTAGCTGTGGCTGATGATGCCAATACTACTTACTGGAATCCCGCTGGACTGGCTTATCTGGAAGAGAGAGAGATTACTGCTATGCACAATGAGTGGATAGAGGGCATGAGGTACGAATTTTTAGGATATGTACAGCCTATCAAATCGGAAAAAAGAGCTCAAGGGTTTGGAATCAGTGCGACGGGTCTGTATACAACGGGTCTTGAACAGAGAAGCACTGAGACCCAAGAGCCTGAAGGAACTTTTGCAGCATACGATATTGCTGTGGCCGGAGCCTATGCCTGTAAAATCAGCAGGACAGTCTCCATTGGCGCCAATGTGAAGCTAATCCACCAGAAGATAGAAAGTGAGACAGCGTGGGGTGGAGCAATAGATATAGGACTACTCTATAAAGTTCCTAGTCCGAGACGAAGACTTTCCAGAGGACGAAAATCTTCCAGAGAGAAATTACAGTTGGGATTTGTGGTGCAGAATATCGGTCCACCGATAAAGTTTGTTAAAGAGAGCGACCCATTGCCTCTCAACATAAGGGCAGGTATAGCTAAAATTTATGACCTGAGGTCAATCAAATCTGAGGTCATTTTAGCTTGTGATGTCAATGCTCCCATTGATAATGTTCCCAATGGACATTTTGGTGTGGAGTTCGTTTATAAGAAGATGAAAGATATTGCACTTGCCGCAAGGGTAGGATATAAGACCAATACCATTAAGGACTTGAATGCTCTGTCGGGACTTTCGGCAGGAGCAGGATTTGTCTGGAAGAGGATGGCAGTAGACTATGTCTGGGTTCCTTACGGCGACTTAGGGAATACCCATAGGATATCCCTGACTATAAGGATGTAGAGTAAATATAAGTTGGTAGTGGATTAAAAAGATGAAAAGAATCATTTTAATTCCAATTTTAGTCTTTTTTGCTTTCCTGGTTTCCTCTCCAGAGATAGCATTTGCTGAGGGTAGCATAGCCTGGGACCCTCAGGGTAAGCCAATCTGTGAAGCATCTGAAACCCAACGGAATATCAGAATGGCTCCCGATGGCTCTGGTGGTGCAATTATTGTCTGGCAGGACTATCGTATCACAACAGGAGACATCAACATTTATGCTCAGAGAATAGACAAGGATGGGAATCCGCTCTGGGACCCAGATGGTATGGCGGTGTGCACTAACACGGCGAATCAAGAAAATCCAGTAGTTGTTGGCGATGGCTATGGTGGAGCATTTATTGCCTGGGAAGACTATCGGGGGGGAACTTATCCTTACGTATATGCTGTAAGGATAAGTAGTGAGACTGGTGGGACTTCTACTGGATGGCCCCCATTTGGAATACGACTTTCGACATCTGTATATGAACAATTTTCACCAGAAATTGTAGAAGCTGAGATCATTGGGGTCAATGGGGCTGTTATCGTCTGGGCAGAAAAGGGTGGTGTTAACCAATACATTTACGCACAGGCGATAAAAGAGACGGGGAGTCTCCCATGGGGGCCGACAGGCGTGCAAGTAAGTAGCGGGACACAAACTTACAATAGACATCCCAAACTCATAAAAAGTGATATTGATAATGTAATTGTTACCTGGCAGGATCAACGGAATCTAAATAAAGACATTTATGCACACCGAATAAGGATTGATACAGGTTTAAAGGATTCAAATTGGAGTGTTAATGGGGAACCTGTGACTATAGATGATAGTCACCAGGAAAGACCTGAAATTGTCAGCGATGGTTCTGGAGGGGCAATAATCACCTGGACAGACCAGCGGGAATTCTCTACACGACCCGACATCTATGCCCAGCGGATAAGTTCTGGTGGAGTCCGGGACTGGGTGTATAATAGTGGATTAAATGGAGTACCTATCTGTACTAAAGACGAGCCACAGAGCAACCCAGTCATCGTCGAGAAAGTTGTTAGTGGAACAATTATGGGAGCCATCATTATGTGGGAGGATATGAGGAATACTACCACAGGTCCGGACATCTACGCCGAGGGGGTAAATAGTGATGACCCTCCTGTCTTGGATGAAGAGGACATATTTGTAGCTGGAGGATTCGGTCCTCAACTATCTCCACGTCTGGTCAGTAATGATCAGGGAGGAGCAATTGGAACCTGTATAGATAACGCTAGTAGGATTTTTGCGCAGAAGCGAGATGAATATGGTCAGTCGATGTGGAGCTCCTATCCCGGGGTTCTTGTTTGTGAGGGCATAGGAATAATAGATTCTCAGATTATAAGTGATGGTTCTGGTGGAGCGATTATTGCCTGGGTGGGTTTCGGAGCCTCTGGCGCTGGCGATTTAGATATCTTTGCCCAAAGGGTAACTGATGATACGGTTATGTGGATATCTGTTCCTATTTCTGGTAGAGTGACCCTTTCCGACGGAGTAACAGGAATAACTGGTGTAGAAATAGAGGCGCTGGAAGACGGCGAATTGGTCTCCAGTGTCACCACTGATACTAATGGAGATTACGAGTTAGCCGTAGTCGCTGGGAGCACCTATACGGTGCGGGCAACCTGGATGTATGATGGTATTGAGTCGAGTGTGTCTATGAAGGCTTTTGCTCCCTCTTATTATTTCGACTTCACTTTGGAGATATACTCTCTACTGGGGACAATTGCTGGGAATGTCAGCGGAGTAGAGGAGAAGTATGTAGCCAGTTTCTCCCTGCCGGAATTGAAGAGAATAAGTAATTCAGGGCTTCAGAAGATTTTGTCGCCTGGTAGTGGCATTGCCTTTGTGGAACTGGAACAGAGGGACAAGGTCATTGTAAAGGTTCCAGTAGAGATGAAAGGAGATTATAGTATAACGAATCTCCTTCCCGGAAGATTCATTGCCCGAGCATATAATGGCACTATTTATAGCAATCCCAGAACGGTGAATTTAAAGGAAGGCGAGACTTTTAAAGTCAACTTTGTATTTGGTACAATTCCTAAAGAGACAGTTTTCAACTATCCCAACCCGGCAAAAAGTGGCTCAACTACAATACGATACTACTGCGGCTATAGCGACCCGGAAGCTGAAATTAAGATTTATAATATTGCCGGTGAACTGGTGAAAAAAGTTAGGGATAGCGAAATAGATGATACGGATGCACCTATTTACAAGTTTTTGTGGGATTGTAAGAACGATTCTGGAAAGGAAGTTGCCAGCAGCATTTACATCTACATAGTAGAAGTAAAAGAAAAAAGTAGCGGGGAGACAAAGAAGGTAATAAAAAGAATGGCAGTCATAAGGTGAAAAGATGGTAAATAGAAAAGTGTTAACTATTGGTTTGTCAATTCTCGTTATAGTGGTTTTGGCCGGTCTTACACGGGCACAACCACCAGTAACCACTTCCCAATATATAGAAATCAAAGATATCTCAATTGTCGATTCTGCGGGCAAGGAGCGGACGACCTACTCCTCAAGTGAAAAGATTGGTTTTTCTGTTACTTGTTATAACAGGGAACTCGCGGATAGGATATATTTTGAGTTTTATGTTTACAGTTCAAAGGGCGAACA
>DAOVHK010000061.1 GCA_030671905.1 Clostridia bacterium
AGATGAGAATGAATCCTGAAAGTGAATTACTGTTTATGCAGAAGGCGATAACCCTTGCCAGAAAGGGCTCATTGAAGGTGAGCCCCAATCCTAAAGTTGGTTGTGTTCTGGTTAAGGAGGGTAAGATTATTTCCCAGAGAAGTCACCAACATTTTGGGGGTGCCCATGCTGAGATTAATGCTTTGAGGGAAGCAGGGGTGAGAGCTAAAGGCTCTACTATGTATATTAATTTAGAGCCGTGTCGCCATTATGGCAAGACACCTCCGTGCACAAAAGCAATTATCGAGGCGGGAGTTAAAGAGGTTGTTGTGGGGATAATTGATCCCAATCCTCTGGTAAACGGAAAGGGATTAAGGGACCTGAAAGCAAAAGGAATTAAGATAAAATTGGGAGTGTTGAAAGAGGCATGTGCTAAACTGAATGAGCCCTACATAAAATATATCACCCAGGGAGTACCTTTTGTAATTCTGAAGTCGGCAATGTCTCTGGACGGGAAAATAGCTACACCAAAGAGAGACTCCCAATGGATTACCAGCGAAGCATCCCGGAAATATGTGAAAACGCTACGTAACCAGGTCGATGCCATCCTGGTAGGAATAGATACTGTTTTACAGGATAATCCTGGGCTTTTGAGTAGTCGTTCTAAAAAGAGACCTATCAGGGTAGTCCTGGATAGCCACCTGAGGATTCCTTTAGATGCCCGGGTGCTCAATTCTCGGGCCCCCACCATAGTGGTTACTCAAAATGGAGTAGATAAGAAGAGAATAGAGAATTTGGAAACCAGAGGTGTTGAAGTCCTCCGGATACCGAAATGGAGAAAACATCCCCAAAGAGGTCTTGACCTGAAGTTTCTAATGAAAAAATTGGCTAAAAGAGGAGTTGCTTCTATCCTTATCGAGGGTGGAGGTAAAATCAATGCTTCAGCATTAGAGATGGGATTGGTGGATAAGATTCTCTTCTTCATTGCTCCCAAAATTGTTGGCGGAGAGAATGCGATTACTCCAGTGGAGGGCGAGGGCATAGATAGGATTGGAGAGGCAATAAAATTGAAAGATACTAAAATCAGGAAATTTGGCGATGATATTCTATTCGAAGGATATGTTTAGGCTGCAGGGATGAACAGATGTTTACCGGAATAATCGAAAAGATGGGAATAGTAGTAGAGAAAAGCCTCAATAGAATTACTATAGAAACTGAATGGAAAGATTTAAAAGTAGGCGAATCGATTTCTGTCAATGGTGTCTGCCTTACAGTTGCCCAGAGCCAAAATTTGGGAAGATTCACTGCTGACTTATCTTCCCAGACCGTTAGCAGCACAACGCTGGGCAGTTTAAAGACTGGAAGCAGATTAAATTTAGAGAGAGCCTTGAAATTAGGAGAACGCCTGGGAGGGCATTTCCTCAGCGGGCATGTGGATGGTCTGGGAAAGGTCAGAGCAATTGTAAGAGAAGAAGGGGAGAATCTTTTCGAAGTCACAACTTCTCCAGAAATTTTGAAATATATTGTTTCTAAAGGTTCAATTGG
This sequence comes from Clostridia bacterium, assembly GCA_030671905.1. Taxonomy (GTDB): domain Bacteria; phylum UBA6262; class WVXT01; order WVXT01; family WVXT01; genus WVXT01. The sequence continues at coordinate 1,525 of DAOVHK010000061.1, forward strand.
CATAGATGGAATCAGTTTGACTGTAGTTCGAGTAATTAATGGCATAGGTTTTTCTGTCTCTATTATTCCCCACACCAAGAAGGTTACCACTTTTGGTCTTCTGAAAGTGAACGATTCAGTAAATATTGAAGTGGATATGTTAGCAAAATATGTTGAGAATTTAATCAACAAGAAAAATGAGAAATCTGGTATAACCAAAGAATTTCTCTTAGAAAAGGGATTTTTATGAAATTCAACACAATTCCTGAAGCGATAGAATATATTAGAAAAGGTAAAATGGTCATTGTTATTGATGATGAGGAACGGGAGAACGAAGGCGACCTGGTCATGGCAGCATCGAAAGTGACTCCTGAGGCAATAAATTTCATGGCCAAATATGGTCGGGGACTGGTCTGTCTGGCAATTGTTGGGGAAAAGTTAGATAAACTGGGAATTAAGCCGATGGTGGCCAATGGAGTGGAGTTACGTGAGGCAGCATTCACAGTTTCTGTTGATGCCAGGAAAGGCACGACTACAGGAATTTCGGCTCACGACCGAGCAACTACAGTAAGAGCAGTGATTAACCCCAGGACCAAGTCTTCTGACCTTTGCAGTCCCGGACACATCTTTCCTCTCCGCTATCAGGAAGGAGGTGTTCTGGTGCGTGCAGGTCATACTGAAGCAGTTGTAGACCTGGCGAAGCTGGCAGGTTTATACCCTGCTGGGGTGATTTGTGAGATAATGCATGAAGATGGTAGAATGGCCAGGATGCCCGAACTTTTCCGATTCGCTAAAAAGTATAAGTTGGCTATCATCACTATTGCTGACTTGATTGAGTATCGCCGGCGAACAGAGAAATTCATAAAAAGGATAACCACCGCCAGATTGCCTACAGAATTTGGCGAATTTAAGATAATTCTCTACGAGTCCCTTCTGGATAATGAGCATCATCTCGCTCTGGTAAAAGGAGAAGTAAAAGGCAAGAAAGACGTTCTGGTGAGAGTCCACTCCTCCTGTTTAACCGGGGATATTCTCCATTCCCTGCGGTGCGATTGCGGTTCCCAGTTACATCGAGCAATGGAAATAATTGAAAGGAGAGGTCAAGGGGTCATATTGTATATGCATCAGGAAGGCAGGGGTATTGGATTAGTGAACAAAGTAAAAGCATACGAACTACAAGACAAAGGTTTGGATACCGTAGAGGCTAATAAAGTTTTAGGGTTTAAGCCAGATTTGAGAGATTATGGTATTGGTGCTCAGATACTTGCAGACATGGGACTATCCACCATAGCTCTTCTAACCAATAATCCCCGTAAGATTGTGGGAATAGAAGGCTATGGATTGAAAGTAACCAAGAGAGTTCCCCTGGAAATAAAGCCCACCAGGGTAAACCAAAAATACCTTCGGGTTAAGAAAAAGAAATTAGGCCATATGCTCGAAGTGTAAGATAAGATGTAGAATCAAGAAAATAGTCCCCTCTCCCCCAGGGGAGAGGAAATAAAATAATAAAAAAATAATTAAAAAGAAAAGGAGGAGGGAAAATGGCTAAAATTCATGCGGGAAAGATGATGGCGAAAGGGAAGAATTTTGGGATTGTAGTTTCCAGGTTTAATGATTTCATCAGCCAGAAACTACTGGACGGGGCTCTGGATGCTTTGAGAAGACATGATGCTGATGAAGAGCGGATTGAAATTTTTTGGGTTCCCGGTTCTTTTGAAATTCCTTGCGCAGCAAGGAAGATGGCATCGAGCAAGAAGTATGATGCGGTATTGTGTTTGGGAGCAGTTATCAGAGGTGATACACCCCATTTCGATTATATTGCCAGTGAGGTGGCTAAAGGCATAGCCCAGACTTCTCTTTCCACAGGAGTGCCCACTCTCTTTGGCATAATCACTGCTGATAATCTGGAACAAGCTATCAACAGGGCGGGAATCAAGGATGGTAATAAAGGTGCCCAGGCAGCATTAAGTGCAATCGAAATGGTAAATTTACTACCTATGATGGAATAAAACAGAGCCGGTCTATTTAATTTAAAGGTGACAAATATGGGGCTACGTCGTCTATCCAGAGAATATGCTCTGCAAATCTTGTATGCTATAGATGTTTGTAAATTGGAAGCAGAAGAAACCCAGGAATCCTTCTGGAAGGAGCATAAGACTGGCAAAAAAGTTCTGGAGTTTGCCACAACTTTAGTTGAGGGGACAGTAAAGAATTTATCTCAAATCGATTCTTTAATTATTAAGTACGCTCGGAACTGGGATATACACAGGATGGCTTCAATTGACCGTAACATTTTGCGCCAGGCCACCTTCGAAATTCTCTATCTTCTGGACATACCGGTCAATGTGATAATTAACGAAGCAGTGGAAGTAGCGAAAAAATATTCTACTGAAGAATCGGGAAAGTTTGTTAACGGAATTTTAGATAAGATAAAAGAAACCCGTAGTGCGAAAGATTTGAAGGGTGAGGTTATGGGGAAACTCGAGGAAGTTAAAATAAAAGTGGAGAAATTGAGAAAAGAAATTCGCCACCACGATTATTGTTATTATGCTCTTAACCAACCCGAGATTTCAGATAAAGAATACGATGATTTAGTAAAGAAACTAAACCAGTTAGAGAAACAACATCCCCAGCTCATTACTCCCGATTCACCTACCCAAAGAGTGGGAGAGAAACCACTTATAGGTTTCAAAACGGTTAAGCATGGGGTTTTCATGCTTTCTCTCGATAATACTTATTCTTCTGAAGAAATAAAAGAATGGGATAAGAGAATTCGCAAGAGATTGCCTGACGAAAAGGCAGAATACGTTGTGGAGCTGAAAATCGATGGTGTAGGTGTATCATTGACATACCAAAAAGGCGTTTTCTTTGTGGGCGCTACGCGGGGTGATGGTGTTGTAGGGGATGATATTACTCAGAATCTCAGAACTATAAAGTCTATACCATTAAGATTTATCACTACCGAGAGTTCACAATTGCCGGATTTGATTGAAGTTCGGGGAGAAGTATTTATGGAGAAGAGCGACTTCGAGAAATTGAATGTGGAAAAGAAGAAAAAAGGTGATACCTTTTTCGTTAATCCCCGCAATGCTACTGCTGGTTCTTTAAAACTTCTCGATTCACGGCTCACTGCTCAAAGGAAGTTGACCTGTTTTATCCATTCATTTGGCACCCTTAAAGGGGGAAAAGTTTACAAGACCCACTGGGAATTTTTACAATCTGCAAAAAGGCTGGGACTTCGGGTTAACCCACAGATTAAACTGTGCAAGAACATTGATGAAGTAATCAGTTACTGTGGAGATTGGGAGAAGAAGAGAGGAAGATTGGGTTACGAAATTGATGGGATGGTTGTAAAAGTTAACTCCTTACTGCAGCAGGATAATCTGGGTTACACAATGAAGAGTCCCCGCTGGGCTGTAGCCTATAAATTTCCTGCTCAACAGGCAACAACTACTCTTAAAGATATCATTTTCCAGGTCGGTAGAACTGGAGTCATCACTCCCGTGGCTATGCTTAAACCGGTTGAGTGTGGAGGAGTGACTATAAGCAGAGCCACTCTGCACAATTTTGATGAGATAAACAGGCTCGATGTGCGAATTGGAGACAGGGTTATTGTGGCAAGGGCTGGAGAGGTTATTCCCAAAATTGTCAAGGTAGTAGAATCTGTTAGAAAAGGCAAAAGAGAAATTTTTAAAGTGCCCGAGAAATGTCCCAAGTGTGGAGGAAGGATTACAAAAGAGAAAGAAGAGGAAGTTGCTTATCGTTGCATTAATCCTTCCTGTCCAGCTCAGCTGGAGAGAAGTCTGGTCCACTTTGCTTCCCGGAATGCTATGGACATCGAGGGTTTCGGTGAATCGGTAGTGGAGCAGGTGGTGAGTAATGGATTAGCCAAAGATTTTGCTGACATCTATTCGCTCAGGAAAGAGGACTTCTTGAAGCTGGAACTATTTGCTGAAAAAAGAGCGCAGAATCTACCGGATGCCATAGAAAAGAGTAAGGAGCGATCTCTGGCTCGGTTATTGTTTGCTTTAGGTATTCGCCACGTAGGGAAAAAGACAGCGGAAACTCTGGCGGAAGAATTTGGTTCTATTGATGCTTTGATGGAGGCAAAAGAAGAGGAACTGGAGAGGATTCCAGAAGTGGGGATAGCCCTTGCTGGAAGTGTGAGAGAGTTTTTTAAACAGAAGGAGATAAAGATACTTATCGATAAACTTAAGAAGGCAGGACTCAAGCTGGAACAGGAAAGAGTGAAGAGGGGTCCCCAGATATTGGCTGGGAAAACTTTCGTATTTACAGGAGAGCTAAAGGGATACTCTCGGACAGAAGCTGAAGAGTTGGTAAAGAATTTAGGAGGAAAGGCAAGTTCTTCGGTGAGCAAGAAGACTTCTTATGTAGTTGTTGGTGAAAGTCCCGGCTCAAAATATGGAGAAGCTAAAGCACTCGGCGTTCCCATACTTTCCGAGGAAGAGTTTGAGAAATTAATTAAGAAAGGAAAATAATTGTCTAAGGTCTATTTCATCGATTTCAAATCCTTGCGCAAGTTTAAGAAACTACTTCTCCACGCCGGTTTAGATAGAGTAGTTTCAAAAAATGACATAGTGGCTATTAAATTACACTTTGGAGAAAAAGGGAACAGGGGATATGTGAAGCCAGAATATGTCCAGCGGGTGGTCAAAGAGGTGAAAGCGTTAAAAGGGCGACCGTTTTTAACTGACTCCAATACTATATATGTTGGGGAGAGGTCTGATGCCTTAAGACATCAAGCTATTGCCAGAACTCATGGTTTTAGTTTAGAAAATTTCGGAGCTCCTATAGTAATCGCCGATGGCTTGAGGGGAAATAGCTTTGTGGAAGTAGAAAGCGGCCAGAAACATTTCAAAAAGATAAAAGTTGCCAGTGCTATCTATCAAGCTGATGGGTTGATTTTTGTTACGCACTTCACGGGGCATGAATTGGGTGGTTTCGGAGGAGCTCTTAAGAATGTTGGAATGGGTGGTGCTTCTCGCACTGGTAAATATGAAATACATGAAGCAGTCGTTCCCAAAATAGAAAAGAGCAAATGCACTGGATGTGGGGTCTGTGTTACGTGGTGTCCCGCGGGAGCTATTAATATAGTAAAGAAGAAAGTCAAGATAGATAATAATAAATGCATGGGTTGCGGGGAGTGTATCCTTTATTGCAATTTTGGCACTCTCTCTATTGAATGGAGCAATTTAACAGAGAGTGAGCAAGAAAAGCTTGTCGAGTATGCTTATGGAGTTCTGCAGAACAAGAAGGTTCTGTTTATTAACTTTCTTAATTTCATTACTAAGTTGTGCGACTGCTGTGCCACTACAGCCGGCCCTGTTGTTCCGGACATTGGCATCTTAGCCTCTTTCGATCCGGTAGCAATTGATGAAGCTTCTGTGAAGTTGGTTAACGAGGTAGGAAAAAGGGATGTATTTCGTCAGCTCTTTCCCGGGAAAGATTGGGAATTTCAGCTCAATTACGCTCAGAAGTTAGGTATGGGAACAAGGAATTATGAGTTAGTGAGGATATAAATAGAGAACGAGCTATGAAATTCTTAGTAGATTTTATGCTTGGCAGGCTTTGCAAATGGCTGAGGTTACTCGGTTACGATGTCTCCTACTTTGTGTCTGATAAGAAGAGTGATTTAATTTATCAAAGTCTCAAAGAGGCAAGAATAATATTGACCCGGGACCACCGATTGAGCAAGAAGAAAGCGATAAAGTTAGTTATAATTAATAGCGATTTACTGGAAGAACAATTGGAACAGGTCTTTTCCGAACTAAATATTAAAGTAGACCCTGACGAGATATTCACAAGATGCTTAGTGTGTAATGAAATTCTTCAGAAAATAGAAAAAGAGAAGGTTAAAGATAAAATCCCCACTTATGTTTTTCAGACACAGAAAGAATTTTCCTACTGTCCAAATTGTCAAAAGGTATACTGGAAAGGCACCCATTGGGACCTGGCACATCAACTCCTCGAAAAATTAAAAAGCGATAAAAAAAATTAAGCAGGGGTTCCCTCTCCCCTTGGGGGAGAGGATTAAGGTGAGGGGAAAAATCTCCTCTCCCCTTGTGGGAGAGGATTAAGGTGAGGGGGGTAGGATAAGGGTAAGGAGAAAAAGCTCATGGGATACGAAGTTGCTATTTCAAAGGCGTGGGCAGAATTAGAAGATCTTACCCAGAAAAAAAGTCATACTGTTCGTTTTCTAGATAATGAATATAGTATTGATTTAGAGAAAAAAAGCATTTTGTCCCTATCTGGTAATGTTCCCCCAAAGACCCACATCAGTATTTTGATACTGCATTATCTTTCCCTGAGATTAAAAGGCCTTCCTCAACTAACAGGAGAATGGATTTCCTTTAAACAATTGGACGGCGGTCAGGTTTATTATTCTGTTTTCAGGAAGCGTGTCCTGGAACCTATAATTAAAAAATACGGAGAAAATCCTGAAGGCCTTATTTCTGAATTAACAAAGCGCTTCAAAGCCAAAGAGGTCAAACAAGCAGATGCAAGCCTTGTTTTTGACGTATTCGATGGCGTACCAATATTTATTAAATTGTGGCGGGGCGA
>DAOVHK010000140.1 GCA_030671905.1 Clostridia bacterium
AACTGCCGGCATGTTTTTTTCCTTCCAAGGCAGAGAGGACTTACGACAGGTCTTTAGAAAAATTTATTGAATGCTACAAGTGAGTAACGATTGATGTTCAAGGCGAAGAGAGATGAGGAAGATTTTTCTGTTTTTGAGGCTGTGGTTACCAGTGGGGTTGTGGTGTGGCATCATTTTCTACCTCTCTAGCCTTCCTAGCCTTGCAACGCCCTGGGGAATTTGGGATATAATCCTCAGAAAAATTGCCCATATTACTGAATACGGAATACTTGCCTTTCTTGTGTGGAGGGCGATTTTCCACTCGATTAAGATTAATCTGACAAAAGTTTATGCGTGGTCCGGGGCGCTTTCCCTGCTTTATGCAATATCCGACGAAATCCATCAGAGTTTTGTTCCCACCAGACACGGGTCGATTTACGATATTCTAATAGACGCATTTGGGATAGGGTTGATACTCTTCTTTTTGATAGTGAGGAAGAAAAATGTTAATCGCTGATTTTCATATTCATTCTCGATATTCAAGAGCTACCTCGGGCGAGATGAACGTTCGAGAGATAAGTCGGTGTGCTAAGGTTAAGGGGATTGATATTTTAGGAACAGGGGACTTTACTCATCCCCACTGGCTGGATGAACTTGAAGATTGCCTCAAGCCAGTGACCTACGGTGTTTATGAATATGGGGGAGTCCATTTTTTTCTCACTAGCGAGATAAGTTGTATCTATTCCCAGGGCGGAAAAGTAAGAAAAATTCATATTCTCGTTTTTGCTCCCAGTTTTGAGGTAGTCCACAAGGTGAATAGGGAACTATCAAGAATCGGTAATTTGCGTTCTGACGGAAGACCTATCCTGGGACTTTCAGCAAAGGAGTTAGCGAAGATTGTGTTGGAAGCTTCCAGTGAATGTTTTATTGTGCCGGCACATATCTGGACTCCCTGGTTTTCGCTCTTTGGAGCAAATTCCGGGTTTGACGACATAGAAGAATGCTTTGGGGAATTGACTTCCCAAATCTATGCTCTGGAGACAGGATTGTCCAGCGACCCGGAAATGAACTGGGCTCTCTCTAATCTGGACAGGTTTGCCTTAATTTCTAATAGTGACGCCCATTCTCCTGCCAATTTAGGAAGGGAAGCCAATATTTTTAATTGCAAAATTGACTATAAAGAGATAATTTCTGCAATAAAGAATAAGGAGAAGGATAAATTCCTGGGCACTATAGAGTTCTTTCCTCAGGAAGGGAAATACCATTATGACGGTCACAGGAATTGTAACGTGTGTCTTTCTCCTAAAGAGACGAAGAGTCATAATAATATCTGTCCCGGTTGTGGCAAACCTCTCACTATAGGAGTTATGCATCGCGTGTACGAACTCGCCGACAGAGAAATCGGCTTCAAACCTCAGGGCGCAATTCCTTTTAGGAGTTTCGTTCTTTTAAAGGAAGTAATCGGCGAGGTGGTTGGAAAGACTTCCAAGTCAATAGAAGTGGATAAGTTATACCACTACCTGATTGAAAAACTTGGCAATGAATTCAAAATTATGTTAGAAGTTCCTGTTGATGAAATTTATAAAATTCATCCTAAAATTGCCGAAGGTATTGCCAGGGTAAGGGAGAGAAAAATAAAGGTTTCTCCCGGATATGACGGGGTCTATGGAAAAGTAAAGATATTTGAAGAAGAAAAGAAAATAGAGCCGGAACAGATAAGCCTTTTGTGAGTCTTGGGAGAGGAAGATAGAAATGGGAAAGAATCCAGTTTATCAGATTAAGAATTTTGGACAGAGTATCTGGTATGATAACATTGAGAGGTCTATTCTCACTTTGGGAAAGCTGGAAAAGATGGTGGAAGAAGATGGCATCTCGGGAGTTACATCCAATCCCACGATATTTGAAAAAGCAATTACTCAAAGTAGCGAATACGACCCTGAAATTAAAGAGTTGACTGGAGGAAATAAGACTGCCGAAGAAGCATATGAGAGCTTGACAATAAAGGATGTGACTCTGGCGGCAGATATTCTTTACAAAATATATAAGGAAACAGAAAGAAAAGATGGATATGTGAGTATCGAAGTTCCTCCTAAATATGCATACGATATTGACCAGACTATTTGTGAGGCTCAAAGATTGTTTATGAGAATAGGAAGAGAAAACATTATGATAAAAGTCCCGGCAACAAAAGAAGGGGCTGTGGCAATAGAGCGTCTGATATCGAAAGGCATTAATGTAAATGCTACTCTCGTCTTCTCTTTGTCCCATTACGAAAACGTTGCCCGGGCATACATCAAGGGACTGGAAGGGTTTTCCCGAGAGGGAGGAGATTTAAAGAGAGTGGCTTCGGTGGCCAGTCTATTTGTGAGCAGGATAGACACACTGGCGGATAAAGAGATTAGTTCACTGATGGAAACGGAGAAAGACCCTGAAAGGAAGAGAGATTTACAGGAGCTTATGGGAAAAGCAGCAGTAGCCAATTCCAAAAAGGTTTATCAAAAGTTTAAGGAGATTTTCTCTCAAGAAAAATTCAAAGACCTGGAAAAAAGAGGAGGAAGAGTTCAAAGGCCTCTCTGGGCAAGCACTTCCACTAAAAACCCTGCTTATAGTGATGTAAAATATGTAGAAGAACTGATTGGTCCCTATACGATAAATACTATTCCTCAAGTGACGCTGGATGCCTTTACAGACCACGGAAAGCCGAGATTATCTTTGGAAGAGAATTTGGGTGGAGTTGAAGAAGTTCTTTCCCGGATGAAAAAGGCCGGGGTCGATTTAGATAAGGTCTGTGAGACTCTTCAGAGAAAAGGAGTAGAAGCATTCGAAAAATCTTTTCAGAATCTCCTCGGCACTTTGAAAGAAAAGATGAAAAGAAGAAAAGGGGTCAGAGTCAATTTTAAAGAAGAGGATAAAAAATCACTCTGACCCTATTTTACTACCAAAGAAGAAAACTGGAGACGGACAATTGGGTGTTTAAGGTGGATATTTTAAAGGATTTGAATAGAGAGCAGAAGGAAGCGGTGGCCCATCGAGGTAGACCGCTTCTTCTTTTGGGTCCAGCCGGGTCGGGCAAGAGCGAAGTTTTAAAGAGAAGAATTGAACAGCTCTTATCTTCGGGAATTGTTCCATCTGAAAGGATACTTGTGTTTACTGACCAGGAGGAGATGGTGGGGGTTTTGAGGGGCCATCTCGAACCAGGATATGGAGAGTTCTGGGTGAATAGCTTCACCGGGTTCTGTAAGAGAGTTCTCCGGCAAAATTATAATAGGGTTCCGGGTATCTATCCCAACTTTCAGGTTCTTGACGGATTAGAGGAAAGGCTGGTGTTGAGTAAAATTCTTAAAGGTTTGAAGTTGAACTACTATGGGAAGGTCCAGCGTACTTTGGGTTTCTTAGATGAGGTGGTTGACTTTATTGACCTTTGGAAACTTAATCCCCAAGTTAGTCTGCCCGACTATGGGAAATTCAGAGATTTGAAAAGAATTTACAGAGACTACCAGGATTACCTACACAGAGAGAACCGCTTAGATTTCAGAGACCTGGTGTTGAAAACCATTCAACTTTTTAAAAGTCATGGGGATATTCTTAAAAATTACAGGGAGAGATTTAGTCACATTCTTCTTGACGACTTTCAGAACATCGATTTGAATCAGTACGAACTCTTTTCTCTTTTAGCCTTGAAGAAACAGGAAGTATTTTTTTCAGGTAATGAAGAAGAGAGCGTCTTTCGTTTTCGTGGAGCCCTGCCTCAGGAGGTTAAGAAGAAATTCTTAAATAAGTTTGACCCTCATATAATTTCTCTTTCCGAGCCTGATAGCTCGGGCCCGGAGATGACTTTAGTGAAGTGTGGCAGTGGAAGCGAGGAGGCTCTGTTCATTGCCCGCA
>DAOVHK010000131.1 GCA_030671905.1 Clostridia bacterium
CCAGAACCAGGAACCTCAACAGAAACCATCTTCCTCTCTTCTATAATGTTATTCATAACCCTTTTAAGGGGATAAAAGTAGTCCTCTCTAGATAAAGGCATAAACTCAATGAAGCGTACATTCAAAAGTTCCTTCTTCCCCCACTCAATAAAGTCAATAATTTCATCATCATTTATTCCTCTCATCACTACCACATTAATCTTAATGGGAGAAAAGTTTAATTTCCTCGCCGCATCAATTCCTGAAAAGACCTCTCTTATATCCCCGCCGCCAGTAATCCGATTAAATCTATTTTCCTTTAAAGTGTCCAGACTGATATTGATTCGTGAAAGCCCAGCATTAAACAGGTCCCTTCCATATCTATCTAAAAGGATTCCATTAGTAGTCAGTGAAAAATCTATCCCCAACCCTGCTAACTTTTCAATAAAACCAATAATTCCTTTCCTAACCAACGGCTCTCCGCCAGTAATCCTGAACTTACCAATCCCCAACTCACGGGCACATTTGATGATTTCGATTAACTCCTCATATTTCAAAATCTCCTGAGAAGAGAGCTTTCTAATCCCGCACGGAGGCATACAATAGAAGCACCTCAGGTTACATCTATCAGTAACCGAAATTCTTAAATAATCTATCTTCCGGTTGTATCTATCGATTAATCCATTTTCCATCTTAATTATAACCTTAAAATTAAACTCTGTCCGTGACCTCCATCACAGAATCAGCGTGATTTTCCTCACATCGTTAACCAAACGTCCCGATGAATCGGGACTACCCCAAAAAGACTCTGGAGATTACTCAAACACGTTAACACAAGACGCCTTAAAGGTAAAATAGACACGCATACCCGCTTTCAAACCCATCTCTTCTTTCGACCTCTTGGTAATAACAGCAACAAATGGAGTAGAAACTGACCTAGCTTTTGAATCCGAGAATTTGGGGATTGGCTCCAAAGTAACCCAGATAATTCCACCTCTATCCTGTATATTGATTATTTCACCTAAGAAACTGTTGCGGGCACTGGAATGGAGAGGTTCCAGAGAAAGCAAAATATCTTCTGGACGGAAAGTAGCAAAAACAGAAGTCCCTGTTTTATTAAATCCTGAGTGAGGAACAATCTCAACTTTTATATTCCCTAAATCCAACTTTTGAGTGCCTTGTTCAATAATCACCTTACCCTTGAACAGATTCCCCACTTCCACAAACTCAGCAGCAAAAGAAGAGTTAGGATAGTGAAACACCTCCTCAGCCGTTCCCTGTTGTATAATTTCACCCTGCTTTAATACAAACACTCTCTCTCCAAATCTTCGAGCCTGTAATAAATTATGAGTCGCCATAACAATAGTTACATTGTCTTCCTTCTCCATCTTGAGGATTAAACCCTCTATAATTTTCCTGCTCAAAGGGTCAAGATTAGCCATCGGCTCATCCAAAAAAAGAACCTCTGGCTCCAGAACCGTTGCTCTTGCCAGTGCCACTCTTTGAACCTCTCCACTGGACAAGGTCAGTCCAGATTGGTCTTTGATGTGGAAAAGTTCGATAATCTTTAATCCTTCTTCAACTTTTTCCGCTACATCGTTATCTCCTCTCAATTTCAGTCCATAGGCAATATTTTCCCACACAGAAGTATTGAACATAAATGGGTTTTGCATTACTACACCAATCTTCCTCCGGAGCTTAAGCTTCTGTTCCGGAGATAGTGAAGAGGAAAGAGAACCGTCAAAATAAACCTCTCCCCAGGTCGCTTTATCCAGGAGGGTGAGAATCTTGAACAATGTGGTCTTGCCTGCGCCATTTGGTCCAATCACGCAGTTGATTCTACTTTCCACAATCTCCATATCGATATTTCTTAAAACTTCCTTGCCGTTAAAACTCTTACAAACTTTTTTTGCTTCAATATTCACCTGCCAGCTCCTTGCGTTGCTTGCAAAATAATATTGACCAGAAAAGCGACAATTAAAAGAACAATCCCCAGAGCAACTGCCAGTTCGAAATCGCCTTTCATCGTCTCCAGAGCAATAGCAGTAGTCATCACTCTGGTAGCTCCCTTAATATTTCCTCCCACCATCATCGTCATACCAGTCTCTCCAATCACCCGGGCAAAACCCATAATGAATGCAACCATAAGGGAACTCTTTGCTTCTTTGACCACAGTAACAACCATCTGCCATCTACTGGCACCCAAACTGACCGCTGTCTCCTTAACCATAGAACCGACTCTTTTCAGAGTTTGATGAGAAAGGCTGGTGATAATCGGAATAGCCAGAACAGCCTGGGCAATAATCATAGCCCAAGGTGTATAAAGTAGCTCCAGAACCCCTAAGGGTCCTCGCCGGCTGATGAGAAGATAAATGACCAGCCCAATGGCCACTGCCGGCACTGCCATCAAGCTATTTATAGTATTCACAATGAATCTGTTCCCGGGAAATTTTTTCAGAGCAAGTAACAGGCTCAAAGGGAGACTAATCAAAGAAGAGAAAAATACAGCAGTCAGTGAGATAGAGAAAGAGAGTAAAACAATACTGAAGACTTCTCTATCTAAGGATATGATTAAGCCAAAGGCCTTAGTTAAGGCACTAAGAATATTCTGCATTATTTCTCCTCAATAAGTCCAGAAATTGCCAAGGGAAAAAAGAGAGGCTGCCCATACTCCTTTTGCCCGTAAGTCCTGATAATATCCTGTCCCTCAACACCTGTAATGAACCCAATGAGTTTCATTGCCAGTTGGTAATTTATATGTGGATACTTCTCTTTAGAAAGAGGAATTATGCTATAGAGATTCTCATCTCCTTCTATCAAAATAGTTAAATCCAGCTCCTTTCTGTGTGCAAGATAAGTCCCTCTATCAGTCAAAGTATATGCTCTCCTCTCATTTGCAATCCTCAAAGTTCCCACCATCCCTGTTCCTGCCTCAATGTACCAGCCTCCACAAGGTTCAATCCCCGCTACCTTCCACAGTTCTTTCTCCTTTCTGTGTGTTCCCGAATCGTCTCCTCGAGAAATAAAAGTAGATTTTGATGTTGCAATCTCCTTGAGTGCTTTAACTCCTTCCCTGCCACCTTTAATATCAGCAGGGTCTTCTTCTGGCCCCACAATCACAAAATCGTTATACATAACGTTATATCTTCTCACTCCATAACCCTCTTCCACAAACATCTCCTCTTGATCTGGGTCATGGACTAAAATTACATCTACATTGCCCTCTTTAGCCAGGCGAATCGCCTGTCCTGTCCCCACACCAATAACTTTGACTTTACATCTATTCTCCATCTCAAATGGTGGAAGTAAAACATCCAAAAGTCCTGAGTCCTGAACGCTGGTAGTGGTAGCTAAAGTCAATTGTAGTTTCTTTCCTCTTCCGGCTAATATGAGAATAATTCCGGAAAAGAGAAGGTAGGAGACTGCCATCAATACCAGAACTATCATCAGAGTCTTTTGCCAGCGCAACATGCTCTTATCCACTCCAAAATAAAAAATCCAGCATTCCGCACTTGCAAAATACTGGACTTAATTTCTCCTTCTCAAGCACGGAAAGTGCACCAATTTCTCAGCACACTCTATCGGCCAATCACCATATCTTTTAGACTTAGGTAAAATGGCTCGGAGAATATTTTTAAATTATCTTATAAGAATTCTATCCTTCTGTCAAGAAAAAAGGGGACAGGCTACTTCTTCTATTCTCTCCTTAGTCGCATTGCCCTCCCCACAATCAATGCACCCACCACAATCTTAACTGCATCCCCAGGCAAAAAGGGCAGGACTCCCAAAAGGAGCCCCTTCACCAGATTCAGCTTAGCCACCCACATCAACCAACCCACTCCCGGTAGATATATCGCCAGAAGTCCCACCACCATAGCCAAAAATATTAATCCCAAGGGAGGCTTCTCTCTTCTCTCCAATATCCACCCCACAAGGAAAGCAGCAGGGATAAACCCTACCAGGTACCCACCAGAGGGCCCTAGAAGAGCACCAATTCCACTTGAACCTTTAGCAAAAACCGGAAGTCCCACAACTCCCAGGAGAAGATATATCAGTTGACTTAAAGCCCCCAGATAC
>DAOVHK010000015.1 GCA_030671905.1 Clostridia bacterium
AGCTACCTTTTTATTTTGCAGTTTCGATGGCTCTTGTCTCTCTGATAACCGTAACTTTTATCTGTCCAGGATACTCTATTTCTTTTTCGATTTTCTTAGCTATCTCCCTGGCCAGATTTTGCACCATACTATCCTCCACCTCTTCCGGTTCCACAATAATCCTTATCTCTCGTCCTGCTTGAATGGCATAAGATTTCTCTACTCCTCGAAAAGAATTGGCTACATTTTCCAACTTCTCCAGCCTCTTCAAATAGTATTCCAGAGATTCTCTCCGAGAACCTGGGCGGGAAGCAGAGGCTGCATCAGCAGCCTGCAGCAGGACTGCCTCTATACTCTGAGCCTGGCAGTCTTCATGATGGGCAGCAACGGCATTAACCATCTTCGAGGGTTCATTATATTTTCTTGCTAAATCTGCACCAATCTGGGCATGTGTTCCCTCCACGTCGCGATCGATAGATTTACCTATATCATGTATCATCCCCGCTCGTCTGGCAAATTTCGCATCTACGCCTAACTCACCAGCCAATATAGAAGCTATGTGAGCTACCTCTAAAGAATGCTGGAGAACATTCTGACCATAACTGGTTCGATATTTAAGCCTACCTATTAACCTAATTATTTCCGGGTGGAGACCTTGAACGCCGACGTCAAATGCTGCTTGTTCTCCCATTGATTTTAGATGTGCTTCCATCTCTTCCTTTGCCTTTTCTACAATTTCTTCAATCCTTGCCGGGTGAATCCTGCCATCGGCAATTAGTCTTTCCAGAGCAACCCGGGCAATTTCCCTTCTCACCCCATCAAAGGCAGAAAGTGTAATGGCTTCAGGAGTGTCGTCAATTATTAAATCAACTCCAGTGGCGTTCTCGAAAGCCCGAATATTCCTCCCTTCCCGACCTATCACGCGGCCTTTCATCTCATCATCGGGCAAAGAAACTGTGGAAACGGTGATATCCGCAGTATGCTCCACAACACAACGCTGGATAGCCTGACTTAAAATCCCTCTAGCTTTTCTTGTTCCGATCTCTATAGCCTCTTGTTCCATCCGTCTAATAATTGTCGCCGCTTCTTTCTTAGCCTCTTCCTCCATATCGGCCAGGAGAATTTTCTTTGCTTCTTCCGGAGTCATTCTGGCTAACCTCTCCAATACCCTTTTTTGTTCCTCCTTTGCTTGCGCTAACTTCTTTGCTTCCTCCTCCCAATTTTTCTCTTTCCCTAAAACATATCTCTCTTTCTTGTTGATTTCTCTGTCTTTTCTCTCCAGGATATCAACTTTACGGTCTAAATTTTCATCCTTCTGTGCTAATCGCTTTTCCAGACCTTCTGACTCTTTCCGTCGACTTCGCGTTTCCTCTTCAAATTTAATCCTTGTTTTGTGCATCTCGTCTTTTATCTCAAGGATGCCTTCTTTCTTTTTCGATTCCGCATCTCGCTGAGCGGAATCGATTATCCTTTTCGATTGTGCTTCAACCGACGAGGCCTGAAGTCTCGCATAAATAAATCTTAAAATATATCCTGCCAACATTCCTAATAGAAGGCAACCCGCACCAATCAAGATTAGACTATTCATTTTTCCCTCCTTATCTACATCTACGGAAAATTACCACACTCAAGTTATCCCTGCTGGAAATACGAGGAACTTGGTAATGCGACTATTGGAATTTACTTATGGCCTGTTCTTACAATCTACTATCCCGCTTTCAGTAACTATTTTATCAACCTTCATATCTTCTTCTACGAGAGGAATTTTCCTGGCAATCTGCAAATCGAAAGCAAGTCCAATCAGTGCACATTTACGGGAGCGACTCATCTTTAATCTTATCGATTTACTTCTTAAAAATCGATCATAATATCCTCTCCCATACCCCAGGCGACCTCCCCTCTTATCAAAGACTACTCCTGGGACAACTACAAGATCAATCTCTTTTTGATTCACCCTCCTTCTGAACTCTTTTTTCGGCTCTTTTATTCCAAAACTTCCCTTGGTGAGTTCTTTTTTTAAATTTTTAATCTCGTACACCACTATCTTTTCTCCATGCACAACAGGTATTACTATCTTTTTCTTCAATTTCAGCGCATTTCTTGTCATTTTCTCTGTTTCCACTTCACTACGAAAAGATACATAAAACATAACTGTCTTTGCTCGTTGGAACTCAGGTAAGGAAAAGAGTTCCTTTTCGATTTTCTCGCTTTTAGACTTTATTTCATCCCGGGAAAGGTTATTTCTCTTCTTCAGGAATTCCTGCCTGATTTTTCTTTTTTTCTCCTCCATTTTTCTAAAAAGTTCTATCTTTATCCCCCTTCCCTTTCCCAGTCACTTTTTCTATAGGATGGTCTGGTTTCTGCCTATGGGAAAACTTAGAATCCTTAGCAATCCGGGACTCCAATTCTTCCATCCTCTTTTTAATCTTTGCCTCATAGCCTTCTTCTGTGGGAAAATAGTACTTACGTTTCACGGGTAAATAGTCCTGCTCAACCCATCCTTTTGCATAATTGTGAGGATATTTATAATCTTTTTGTCCAGCCTTAGTTAAATACTTTGGAGGCTTAAGAATCTTCTTCTCTTCTATATCGGCTAAAGCCTTATCTATTCCCTTATAGGCTGCATTAGACTTGAGAGCACAAGCAATATATATTGCCGCCTGGGCAAGGGGTATCTTAGCTTCGGGCATTCCTAAAAATTCACAGGCCTCCAGAGCCGCATTGGCTACTACTAGAGCTTGTGGGTCTGCATTGCCCACATCTTCACTGGCACAGATCACAATCCTTCTGGCAATAAATCGTGGGTCTTCACCAGCATATATCATCTTTGCCAACCAGTATAAAGTTGCATCCGGGTCAGAGCCTCTCATGCTCTTAATAAAAGCAGATATCGTGTCATAATGTTCATTCCCTTTCTTATCATAGACCACAGCCTTTTTCTGGATTGATTCTTCAGCAACTGATAGGGTAAAGTTAATTTCTCCATTGCGGCTTGGTTTTGTGGTCATCACTCCTACCTCCAGTGCATTCAATGCTCTTCTAGCATCACCGTTAGAAGTTTTTATCAGATGCTTTAGTGCCTCAGGAGCAATGTTTATTCTCTTCTTGCCCAAGCCGTTTTCTTTATCTTCAATTGCCCTTTTCAAAATAACTTTTAGTTCTTCATCATTCAAAGGTTTAAATTCGAAAATCTGGGAACGGGAGAGTAACCTGGAATTAATATAAAAATAAGGGTTCTCGGTAGTAATGCCGATCAGGGTAACTATCCCCTTCTCTACATCCGGCAGGAGTCCATCTTGCTGGCTTCGGTTAAAATGGTGAAGCTCATCGATCAGTAGAATTGTCTTCTGACCCGAAAACTTTCTCTTTTGCCAGGCTCTCTCAATTATCTTTCTTAAATCAGCGACCCCGGAAGTCACCGCATTTAACTCCTCAAAGTGTGCTTTCGTCCGTTCAGCGATTATTCTGGCAAGTGCCGATTTACCACAGCCTGACGGACCATAGAAGATGAGAGATACAATTCTATCCGCCTCAATAGCTCGCCGGAGCAGTTTACCCTTGCCTAAAATGTGCTCTTGCCCTACAAACTGGGAAAGTCTCTTGGGGGACATCCTCAAAGCTAAAGGCACATCTCTAATACTAATGGCTTCTGATTTCTCTTTGGCAAAAAGTTCCATCCCCTGCCTCAATTGATCAGGAGTAGCCCCGATTTATCCAGCCCCTGCTCTCAGGGGCGGGATTTATCGGAACGTATTCGGAGTAGTCCCGCAAAAAAATGACTCTGACCCCTTTTTTGATTCCTATTATTAAAAAAAGTCCCCACTCTGCCGTGTGTCTGACTGTTTTAAAGCACCAACTTAAAGTGGGTATCCTGTTCTGATAACCACGATTACCAGAAACTCCGGATTCCCTGATTTACACTTGTCGGCTTAAAATAGTCAACACATCACGAACATCGCAGGGACAATAAAAGCCTGCTATATTTTAAATAATATAGAAACTATCTTTTTAATGCTTGATCGAGCAGCTCGATTAACTCTTCAGATCTTTTTGATATTTCCTGGCCACTGGTATCCTTGCTCTCTCTCAATCTAAACAATTCATCAGCAATATTTAAAGCAGCTAAAACTGCTACTCGGCTTGTATCTACAATGTTTGATGTGTTAGCTATTCTGTTCATCTGTTCATCAACATGTTTTGCTAAAGCCGAAACGTATAAGGGGTCCCAATTGCCCCCTTCAATTACGAATTCTCGGTTATATATCCTTATTGGAATCTTATCGCCATCTTTTTCAAGCATAGAACCCTCTTACCTATGCCAGGACTATACTTTCATTTTATCCAACCGATCAAGCAGAATCCGGAGTCTTTCCCTAACTTCTTTTTTTTCCTGTCCCAAGTGTTCGACTTGAGTGACTATTTTCTTTGCTATTCTATTCTCTCCCTCCATAGATTTAATATCTTCTTTTTGCTTTTCAATCCTCTCCAGTAACTTTGCCCTTTCCTGTTTCAGCGAATCGACTAATAGAACAACCTCCTTTATCTTTTTCTTGACATTATTGTATTCTCTCATTTTCTTTCATTTCACAAGTGAGTCTTGTTTTCTCACTTTTACTTTTAAATCTCTTTCCAACGCCTCCACTATTCTCATATGTAAACTATTTACCTGTTCATCCCTCAAAGTCTTTTCCATGGATTGATAAATAATTTTACAGGCCAAACCCTTCTTCCCCGGCTCAATCTGTTTACCAAAATAGACGTCGAAAAGTTTTACGTCTTGAACGAGCTCACCTCCGACCCTTTTAATTTTAACACAAATTTCTCCAAATGTCAAGCCCTGGGGAGCCACCAAAGCAATATCCCTGGAAACCCAGGGAAACCTCGACATTCTCTTATACTTTTTCTTAATCTCGATAAGTCTACACATTTTGTCAAAATCTAACTCAAAAATGTATACTTTATTTCTGAATTCCATTTTGCGGGAGACCTTATTAGCTAATTCGCCAAAATCTCCCAGATGTTCATTGTCTACCATTATCTTATTGGAAATTCCCTCTTCCAGAAGAAAATGGCTGCTTTTCTCTATCCCAGATTCTCCACGACGTTGAGAATAAATGCCCAGTTCTCCTAACAGGGAATCCACAATCCCTTTAACATAGTAAAAATCGATAGCTTTTGAAGAGTCTTCCCAGTATCGCTCCTCCTGAGTACCAACCAGGACACCTGCCAAAATCCTTTTCTCTTCTGGTATGCCCTTTCCAGGAAAGAAGACCCGACCTATTTCGAATATTTTCATATCAGGGACCCCATGGTTTAGATTCCATTTCAGGACCGATAGAAGACACGGGAGAAGGGAAGTGCGTAAAAGACTTTGTTCCCGAGATAAGGGATTGGTAATCTCCACAGTTCCTTTAAGCCCTGTGGGGATAACAATGTCCAGTTCATTATAATATTCTGGACTAACCAGAGAACGGCTGACAACTTCGCATAATCCTAATCTGGTTAAAATCTCTCTTACAAAGTCTTCTAACATCAAAACTTTATCATCAACCGAATCACTGATCTCTATTTTCGGCATTCCTGAGGGAATCTTATCATATCCATATAGTCGGGCAATCTCTTCTACCAAGTCGATGGGACAAGAGATGTCGTTTCGATAGGAAGGCACTCTGACCCACAGGTGCTTTTCCCCCTCTTTCTGGGAAATGTTAAATCGCAGACGGGTCAAAATTTCACTCATTTCTTTGGGAGAGATATTAGAACCTAAGATATGGTTGGTCTCTTCCGGGGAAAACTCTATCTCTACTGGAGAGAAAGGCTGAGGGTAGACATCGATTACTCCAGAAGCAACTTTTCCTCCGGCGAGTTCCTGGATTAACTGGCAAGCTCGATTGGAGGCGATAAGGACATTTTCCACATCAACGCCACGTTCAAAACGATAAGACGATTCTGTATCAATCCCTAACTGCCGGACTGTACCTCTTACTACTTGAGGAGCAAAATAAGCGCTTTCCAAAAGTACATTTCTGGTAGATTGGTCAACACTGGTCTCCGTCCCTCCTATTATCCCCGCTAAAGCAACCGGGCGCTTGGCATCAGCAATAAGTAAATTCTTTTCTGTCAATTTTCTCTGTTCATTATCCAAAGTCAACAGCTTCTCGCCAGGAGTAGCAAAACGCACAAGAATTTTATGCTCACACAATTTATCATAATCGAAGGCGTGAAGAGGATGGCCAAGTTCAATTAGCACATAATTGGTCACATCCACTACATTATTAATCGGTCTAAGCCCTACTGTCTCCAATTTCCTGACTAACCAAGAAGGAGAAGGACCCACTTTCAACTCCCGAATAATTCTGGCGGTATAACGCTTGCATGCCTGGGAATGGAGAATCTCCACTTTCGCTAAATCAAACACAGAAATTCCGTTTTCCTTTAATTCAATCCTGGGCGGCTTTAACTTCCCACCTAAAATAGCTGAAACCTCACGAGCTATCCCAAATATACTGGCACAATCGGAACGATTAGTAGTCAGTTCTGCTTCCAGCACTACTTCTTCCAACGCTAAAGCCTTTTTAATATCCTCACCCAGTTTAGAACCAGGGGGAAGAATACGAATGCCACTGGTATCTTCTCCAACCCCCAATTCTTTCTCAGAACAGAGCATCCCGTAAGAAGTCTGCCCTTTTATTTTCGCCTTACTTATTCTTTTTCCGCCAGGAAGTTTAGCTCCCACCCTGGCAAGAGGAACTAAATCCTTAACCTTTATGTTCCTTGCTCCACAAACTATAGAAAAAATCTGCTTCCCATCGGAAACTTGACAGAGGCTTAATTTATCTGCCTGGGGAAGAGGCTTCAGGGAAAGGATTTCACCAACCACGACGTTCTCCACCTCTGATCCCAAATAGAGAATATTGCTCACTTCCAGACCTGCCATGGTGAGACATTTAGCCAGTTCTGGAGGAGACAGGGAAAAATCTACATACTCCTTTAACCAATTATAAGAAATTCTCATTTTTCCTCATTCCTGCGCCCTACAGAGTCATTGCGAGGAAGCCCCGCACACTAAATGTGCGGGAACCGAAGTCCCGATTCATCGGGACCACGGCTTCGCCTCGTCCCGATTTTCAATCGGGAACATCTTTTAATATCCCTATTTAAAAAGGGTATGGGCGAAGTCGATCCACTCAGGGGAAACAGTCTTTAACTTACCCACAGCTTCTTCTAAACTAACCCCCACCATCTCTGTTCCCCGTAAGGAGACCATCTGACCAAACTTTCCTTCTTTAATCAGTTCCACTGCTTTTACACCAGCCCTCACTCCCAGCATTCGGTCGAATAGAGTGGGAGCTCCTCCCCTCTGCATATGACCGATAACGCTCACCTTGGTATCAACTCCCAGTCTATCCCTTATAACTCTAGCAATACCTTCTCCCACCCCTCTCTCTTTCAAAAGCATATGGTCAAACTGATCCAGTTTTTCTTTACTTATTTTCTCTCCGGGAACTTCGATACCTTCAGAAACTACTACTGTGGCTATCTTTTTCCTTTCATAAACTCTTTTCAAATGTTTGCACATCGAATCTATATCCGCTTTTTCCTCAGGAAGCAGAACCCAGTCTGCACCACCGCCAATGGCTGTAAACAGCGCCACCCAGCCAGCGTGCCTGCCCATTACCTCTAAAACCATAATCCTTCTATGTGATTTTCCAGTATTTTTCAAAACTTCCAAAGCATTCATCGCCAGAGTAACCGAGGTATCGAAACCAAAAGTGTAATCTGTGGATGAAAGGTCATTGTCCATAGTTTTTGGGACACCAACAACTTTCATCTTGTGTTCCTTATATAGTTTATTGGCTATTCCTAAAGTATCTTCGCCACCCATAGCAACTATTGCCTCAATCTTAAGTTTTCTTATATTCTGCAAACATCTTTCCACGCCCTTCTCTACCTTATAGGGACTGGTCCGGGAAGTGCCCAGTATTGTCCCTCCTTTATTCATTAAATCTTCCACTTGGGAAATTCCCAAGGACTCAGTCAAACCCTCAATCAATCCCTTCCAGCCCTCATTAATTCCCACTACTTCCCAGCCGAAATCCATTGCCCGCAACACACATCCACGAATTGCCGGATTTAAACCTGGCACATCTCCTCCACCACTCAATACCCCAATTCTCATGGTAATTTTTACTCTACCTCCTTTATCCTTCCGTCCTCTTCTTGAACATTTCTAAATTGCCAGTATATGAGCCAACCTGTAAAGATTCTTATCTATCTCTTTTCTATGTTTTGTTGAATAGCCCAAAGGCAGAACTACAACCTTTCCTTCCTTCCATCCCACCATCTTGGCCGATTTCGTTCTCATCAAAACCTTCACTGCCTGATGTCCAAAAAGATTGGCTAAATTTACGCTGCGGGCAGTGGGGGAACCACCACGTTGAATATAACCAATAACGCTTACTCTGACTTCATAGCCTGTAACATCTCTTATTTGATGAGCTATGGCATAGGAAGCTCCTGCTCCTTCAGCCATAACAATAATACTACTCTTCTTACCACTCTTTTTGCCCTTTTCCAATTCCTGAGAGATTTTACTGAGATTATATTTTATTTCGGGCACTAAAATTATCTCAGCCCCGCAAGCCAATCCTACCGCCAGGGAAATAAACCCCCTCTCTCTTCCCATCACCTCGATGATAAAGATTCTCTCGTGAGAAGAAGCGGTATCCCGAATTTTCTGAATAGAGTCTAAGGCTGTGTTCACCGCTGTATCGAAACCTATGGTATCTTCTGTGCCAGCGATATCATTGTCAATACTTGCTGGTATACCAACAAGAGGTATTCTACTTGCCCGATAGATTTCTATCCCCCCTTTAAAAGAACCTTCCCCCCCAATGGTAATCAAACCGTCAATCCTGTTCCTTTTTAAAACCCTTACTGCTTTCTCTATCCCTTTTTTGGTCTTTATCTTTTTACACCTTTTCGTCTTCAATATCGTTCCGCCCCAGCTAATAATTCCGCTAACCGACCTCAAATCCATTCTTCTCTTTTTATCTTCAATCAATCCCCAATACCCTTCTTCAATTCCCACCACCTCTAAGCCATAATAGATCGCTGAGCGAACTATTGCTCTAAGACAAGCATTCATTCCCGGGGCATCGCCACCAGCAGTGGTAACAGCAATCCTTCTCATTTTTTCTCTTTTTTTATTTCAGTTTTTTCTTTTCTACTCGGTTGTACTTCTATAAATTCGCCCAGCAGGCGAAACTTCTGGTACCTTTTTCTTAACAGTTCCTCTACGGACAAGTTTTTTAATTCGTTCAGGTATCTCTTTATCTTTTTTTCCAAGTGCCTCCCTACAAATTCTATATCCCGATGGACGCCACCCAGAGGCTCATCAATAATTTCATCAATCACCTTTAACCCCAATAAATCTTGAGCGGTCAACTTTAGTGCCTTAGCAGCCTCCGGAGCCTTCGCTGCATCCCTCCACAGAATAGAAGCGCAACCTTCAGGAGAGATAACCGAATAGATAGCATTCTCCAACATCAGGACTTTATCGCCAACGCCGATTCCCAGCGCTCCCCCACTACCACCTTCGCCCACGATCACAACAATAATGGGAACTTCCAATTCTGACATGGCTTTCAAATTTCGGGCAATTGCTTCGGCTTGCCCTCTCTCTTCTGCCCCGATTCCTGGGTAGGCTCCGGGAGTATCTATGAAACTAATAATAGGAATTGAAAATTTCTCAGCCAGTTTCATTGTCCTCAACGCCTTGCGATATCCTTCCGGATGGGCCATCCCGAAATTTCTCACCATGTTCTCCTGGAGCGTTCGGCCTTTCTGATGACCAATAACTACAACCGTTTCTTCCTTAAATTTAGCCATTCCCGTCACCATGGCTGGGTCATCGGCAAAACCTCTGTCTCCCTGAAGTTCTACAAAATCACTCATAAGTAGATTTATATAGTCTAAAGTATAGGGGCGTTGAGGATGGCGAGCCAGTTGAACCTTTTGCCAGGGAGTGAGATTCCCGAAAATTTCCTTCTTAAGTTTCTCGCATTTTTTCTCCAGACTGGTTATCTCCTGAGAAAAGTCGACTTTTTCGTTAACGTCAAGATTTTTCAGTTCTTCAATTTTCTTTTCCAGTTGTACAACCGGTCTTTCAAAGTCTAATCCTTCAACTTCAGCCAACATATCCTCCCTTACGAGTTCCTTTTTCGTCACCCTAAAGGGCGACCGACCAGTTTGGTCGAGCACCGTTTACGGTGCCAATCTAAAATCCACTCATATATCCGATGCGAAAGATGCGGTCAGATTCATGGGCAATATCTCTTCCGTCTATTTCAACGTTTAAGTTTGGCGTGATGAAATAACGTATGCCTATATTTATCCTAACCTGCTTTCCGCCACCCAAATTATCGAATTCCAACATGGGGATTACATTCTCATACACTTTAGAAAATAGGCTAATAAATCCTCTAACCCTGAATCTATCAAAATCGTAACCATTAACCCCGGTACAAACTTCCAATCCTGGAATAAAATTCTCTTTGCAAAGGACTATAAAGAAACCTTTCTCTCTCTGCTCATACTTTTCATCACTATATTCTCCATAACCTTGATCATCGTAACCAACACTAATTGCTGGGAAGTACTCGGCTCCACCGAAGAGGTAAAATTTTACAAAGAGTCGAGGACGCCTGAGCTTGACATTATCATTCCCTATGATATTTTCAGTATCGAGATAAACTCCCAGGTTCATATGCTCCAACACCCCAAAGAATAGACCCACCAGAAGTCCACTAATATTACTGCCTCCGTTGCTTTCCAAGTTATAGAAACGAAAATTCACATTATATCCCCCCTGTTCAATAATTTGAGGAGTGGGGGTATCGATCAAATCAACTACTTCCCCTGCAGATAAGACAGAATAAATGCCTGAAAAATAAGTAATAACCAATCCTATTAATAATATTAATGGCCAGGGTTTTTTTTTCATTTTCCTCTCCTTTGTAAACTATTTTTCATCACAATTTCCGTCGTTCAATTATATGTTCATCATCCTAACAGATTTCATTTATCTTGTCAAGTTATCCTCTTTCGACTCCCCTTTAAACCCGGACTCTGTCTCTTTTAACTTCCTCGCGGCCAATTCGTTTCCAGGAGCAACTTTCAAAACTTTTTGGAATTCTTCTCTTGCCAGATTGACCTTTTTCAATTCCAGATAGGCAAGACCAAGGTTATTATGAGCCCCAATATTGAATGTGGGAGAGAGTTTGATTGTCTTCTCATATTGAGTGATTGCTTTTTTCATCTTGCCTTGGCTAAAATATATATTACCCAAATAGATGTTTGCTTTTATGTTTCCAGGAACAAGCTTTACAATCTTCCTGTAAGTCTCTTCTGCTTTATTCCAATCTTTATTGTTTACATATTTTTCCCCCTTCTCAAATAGAAGGTTGATTTCCTGAGTTGGTGCAGGAACAGGGGGTTTCTTTCCCATCTGTGCCTGGACATAGGAAAGATTCCCCTTAACTTTCGAATTTTCGGGTTCAAGCTCTAATATCTCTCGATATTGGTTAGCAGCTTTCTCCCATTCCTTTCTTCCAATATGCACCTGTGCAAGGTAAGAGCGGGTAGGGACGGAAAGAGGATTTATCTCAATCGATTTACTTAGAGCTTCCATGGCCTCTGGTATTCTCTTGGTCTGTCCATACATAATTCCTAAATTTGAATATATCTCGTCGTAACCAGGGTTTGCTTCTATTGCTTTAAGGTAAGCCCAAATAGCTTTCTCCTTCTCACCTAAGCGAGCATAAGCGTTTCCCAGTTCATAGTTATTGTCCACATTTAGAGGATAAATCTTATAGGATAGCTCGCACTCCCTAACTGCGTTTCCCAGCGTAGCGTTATTTTTTGTATACTTAAAGCCTTTAAAATAATGAATTTCCCCTCGGAAATATCTGAGATTAAACAGAACAATTCCAAAAATAATTATTCCCAATGGGTAAACAAGGAATTTTTTAATGGGAATCTTACGTTCTGACACCTTCCATCTCTGACATATTCCCACTACCAATCCCATCCATATCCAGAAGAAAAGGGCAGGCATTGGGAAATGTAAGGAAACGTTCAACAAATTGTCAATGAGCATTCCCAAAATGCTTGCCAAAAGCCCCAAAACAACAATCTTATCATACTCAGTAGTAAGCTTTCTGTAACTATCTATTCCCATTTTAAAAAAGAAGATGAATAACCAAACATATATTCCCAGACCCACAATCCCCGTCTGGGAAACTATCTCTAATATCTCATTATGAGTATTGTTGGCATGGGTGCGAAAAGGAGAATACTTCTTTATCTTCAGAAATTTCCCTTGATGAAATGGATAGATAATCTCGAAATTTCCCCAGCCATGGCCTAAAAGTGGACTTTCCTTAAACATAGAATAGGCCGCCTGCCAAATTAAGAATCTTTGAACATAGGCCATCTGCCTAAAATCGGCAATGCTCTTAACCTTCTTCATAACAAGCTTCACAACCATAACTTTCTTTTCCCTTTGCTCATCAACCCTTACAGGATAGAGCATCATCAGAAACAGAACACCTGCCAGAAAGATTAACCATTTTCTATTCCTGGAAATTAGAGAACCCTGATGGAAAATGAGATAGAAGGCAAGGAAAATCAAAGCCACAAAAAGTCCCAGCCAGGCACTGCGAGTGCGGGTTACCAGGAGTCCAAAGAAGTTAACTCCGAAAAGTCCGCCTAAAAAGAGCTTCTTTATGAGAGCCTTTTCATAAACAGCCAGAACCGCTATCACAGGCAAGATTAGAATCAGAAAACTTGCCAGGAAATTAGGGTTGCCAAAAGTGGAGACGCTGCGAGTACCAAAGGGATCTAACTTCCTTGGCCATATGGGTTCAATCCCTCCATACTGAAGTAAAGCATACAAAGAGACAAGCGTTCCCACGGCAAAGGCAATATATAGTAACCTTTTAAAATTTCTTTCATCGTGAAGGAGATAGACAGTTATGTAAAAGACCGCTATGCAATTGAGAAACAAAAATAGCAGCCTTCTTCCACTGAAAGAAAGGATAGCCAGTTTAAATTCCGGATGGATATAGAACGAATAAGCGACTGAGAGAAGGGAGACCAAAAAGAAGAGGAAAAGGGGTTTGTCGAGGTATGTTCTGGGCAAAATAATCTGACGTTTAAGATTGCTTTTTATCAGCCAGATAGCTAAAATTACAGATAGACCAATCCCAAGCACCACGTTTTGAATTACATAAGGATTGCGAGTAGTATCGGTAAGAAAGATTAAGGGGCAAATTAAAAGGATAAGAAAAAAAATATATTTTATTATGCGCTCGAAATCCATTTCAAGATAACCCCTTCGGGGTTACTTCCATAGGGGCTTCGCCCCTCTGGCGCTCACCAAATGTCCACCAGATATTTACTTCTCTGTCCTCCGGGGCGCTCAAGCGTCTTCCGCCCGTCGCTAACACGTCCCGATTTATTCATCGGGACAGCATCCTGGGGCGCTCACCATCTCGCGCCCGTCGCTAACACGGAGCTCCTTACTCGTCGCTCCAGCGGTCCTTCGGACCCGGGGCGCTCACCATCTCGCGCCCGTCGCTAACACGGAGCTCCTTACTCGTCGCTCCAGCGACCCATTGAGGGAAACCAGACTGTTTTCCTCAAACTTCCTAATCTGCATCCCGATTAATAATCGGGATGCTCTATAATAGAAAAAACCGCCACTCGCCAAGAATGGTGGCAAGCTGGCAGAGAGAGGAAGACTAAAGATTAATTTCTCACTTTTAGCTTTTTAGCCTTCATCTGTTGAATTATAGATTTTGCCTGTTTATCTTCAGGATTCAACTCTAATATCTTTTTCCATTCTTTCAGAGCCAAATCGCGTCTATTTGTATTCGTGTAGAAAGCAGCAAGACTCCTGTGAGCGCTAATATCAGAATCGTTCAGTTCAACTGCTTTCTTAAAACACTTTTCAGCCTCTGTGAATTTCCTCTGCATAAAATAGACATTGCCTAAATTTATATATGCCTGACCGAATTTGGGATTCCATTCTACAGCCTTCTGGTAAACCCCCTCCGCCTTAGCCCATTCCTTCTTCTGAACATAGCACCAGCCCATCTTGAAATAGGTGGCAGCAAATACAGGGTCAAGAGCTAAAGCCTTCTCGTAATCCTCTATAGCCTTATCCCATTCCCTCAATTTAGCATGTGCATTTCCTTCCTGGAAGTGGACCTGCACATAGTTGGGAGCCAGTTTCTTTAAATCAGCATACTTCGCCAGCGCCCTGTCAGCATCGGTGCGCGGCTTCTTTTGCCTCTCCTTTTCTGTCCCCTTCAACAATTTATGAATGGAAGGAAAGAAATATTTCTGTTTGATGTCTACAAAATCCCAGCGAGGGTCGTAAACTTCCTTCATATCCCACCTATCGTTGTAGACATTGCCCATAAAGTAGTGAGTCATTGCATAATAAGGGTTATTTCTCAAAACAGTCTGATATTCCTTTAAAGCATCTTCCCACCTCCCTGCCTTGGAGTAAGCGATAGCCTTGTTGTGGTGGATATCGGCTATAAAGAATCGCCTGAAGAAGAAGACCAGAAACAGAGCGAGAATTATAACTATGGTCTGAATTATTCTTCGAAAGCGCACATTACTTAGAAACTTAGACCTTTTATTATCTTCCAAACTCACATTAACCTTTTCTTTCACGCCCACTATCTGACCACCAAGCAATCCCAGGAAAAGCCAGAAAACAAAACCTGAAGATACAAATCTCATATTCACACACATAAGATTGTGCACCAGAAGTCCAAACAGCCCCGAGAGCAAGCCAAGAAGTAGATATTGGCGTCTGGTCAACTTCTCTAATCGAGAGCCGATCTTGAATTTTGAACCCTTCTTAGAGTGAGGATTGAACCGGGAAATCTTGGGAGAAGGAGGACCTTGTGCCGAATAGCTAATAACTTGCTTTAACCTCTTTATTCCCGTATAAAAGAATAATGTCAGAATCCAGAGAAATATCCCGAATCCCACTATCCCTTCATCGTACCAGACCTCGATGAACTCATTCTCTGGATGGTCTGTTTCGGTATTATGTTTTCCCTCAATATGGAATATCTCCGGACGCCGGAAAGCAGGATAGACTATTTTGAAAGTGCCAATTCCTGTTCCCAGAAACTTATGAATTAGTTCCTTGCTGGGTGTTGATTTAATCACCGTGCCTCCCTCAGGATAATCTCTAACCATTTCCAAAGTGGAAATCCAGGTGAACACCCGGAAACGCACCGAGTCTATTCGCTGTCTTATAAGGAAAGCTACCGCACTTGCGGTACCCAAGAGCAGGACTGATAAGAAAACTGCCAGAAAAGTTTTCTTCTGCTTTTTTGTGGCGGGAACGACAAACAGCGTGGTCGTAATTGCAAAGAAGGAGATTCCCGCTACAAAACCGATATAAGCAGCTTTGGTTCTGGTGGTGATAAGATTAATAAGAACGATAAACACAAAGAGAACCAGAAGCTTTTTGGACTTCATTTTCACTAACACCATTAATAATAAAGAAAGGAGAAGTAAAAAGAAGAAAGCGTATGTCTTATTTTCCACAAAGAAGATATAGGCTTGAGTTCCCAGACTTCCCATGCCCATGAGTCCTTCCTTTCCTAAAAATTGCATAAAACAGTAGAGGATACCAATGGTTGCCACCAGAACCAAAGAGACAAATGTCTTTTTAGCCTTTTCCTTGTCGGAAAAATCGAAAAATGTTAAAATTAAAGGAGTAACCAGTACCAGGAAGGCGGCAAAGAAATTGGGGTTGCCAAAAGTGGAAAATATTCTATCTCCAAAAGCTCCCTTCCAGACGAATGTATCTAACTCCATGAATTGAATCAAACCATAGAAAACAGCGATAAAGGTAGCAGCGAGTATCCAGCGGAACATTCTCTTTACTTTTTCGGAACTGTTAAACTCAATGAGAGCGACAAGGAAAACTCCTATATACAGAACTCTCCTGGTAAGCTCCTCGAAACTGGTGAATTTGAAGGGGGAAATGGAGAAGGAAACGATGCCGGAAAGGAGAAAAAATAGAGCAGGAATTGCATAGAGACGCTGTTCTCTACTCTCCAGTAACCTTCCCCTCTCAATTACCTTGACAATCCACGCTGCTATAATAATGATAGCACCAATATGTAGAAGTGTGATTTTTATCTGACAGGAATCGTAGGTCTTCAGATAGAACGATAGAGCAATAAGGAAGGCTAAAATTGGTAAGCCGAACTCTATTATTACATTGCAATATTTGATTAGTTTTTTATTCATAATTCTTACAATATTTTAACACAATTTCCGCAAAAATTCAACCCATTTATAAAAAAGCCACATTACCCACAAAAGTGGAAAACGCGGCCATATATTCCATTATTTTGCAGCCGACACCCCGATTTGAACAACTGTCCCCGTTCCATGACCCTTGAGCAGTTTAAAGGTTCTACTCAAAATCATCGGTATACAATTTTTGCTCAGGACGAGTTGTAAACCTTCCTCGGTTGAACAAACTCCTCCAGCGGAAACCGGCTGTGGCACTTCCCTAAAAATTTTCCAGAATTATTTACTTACGGAGACCCTTTTCTTTGATTTGCAGGATTTGGGTTAAATATTTCTTTTTTTGAATCAGTGACCACAACTTTTTTATTATTTCTTTGGGCTACCTAAATATCTAAATAGTTCCGAGTTGGATTCCAATACTACGATAGTCCCTTCGCGGATAAACTTCTTGTAAGCCTCCAGTGCCCTTAAGAAACTATAAAATTCAGCATCTTTTTGAAATGCCCGGGCATAAATCTTAATAGCCCTAGCATCTCCTTCTCCTTTTATCTTCTGTGCTCTACGGTAGGCTTCAGCTAATATAAACACCTTTTGTTTATCTGTCTCGGCTCTAATTTTCATCGCCTCCTCGTTCCCTTCAGAACGATATTTTTTAGCAATTCTTTCTCTTTCTGCACGCATCCGTCCGTAAACACTTGCCTTTACTTCTTCAGCTAAATCCGCCCTTTTAATCCGTACATCAATAATCCTAATCCCATATTGAGTCGCCTTCTCAGCACTTCGTTTAGCCACGGTATCCATTATTTCTTCTCGACGCAAGTCGATTATCTCCGAGAAATCGTGACGGGCTAACTCTTCTCTTAGTTCGGAATAGATGATATCATCAAGTCTCGCCTGTGCACCAATTTCATCTCTTACTGTTTGATAAACTTTAAGCGGGTCAACAATTATAAACCGTGCATAGTTATCAACTACCAGCGTCTTTTTATCACGGGTTAAAATTTCTGCTGGAGCAGCATCGTATTCCAAGCGTCTTTTATCAAAATAATGAACCGTCTGCATTAAAGGAATTTTTAAATGTAAACCAGCCTTATCTACTGTTTTGATATACTTACCAAACTGAGTGATAATCACCTGCCGTGTCTCATCAACAGTAAATAAAGTCATATTTATCCCTATCACAATTATCACTAACAACACAATCAGCGTAACTTTTTTATTTGCCATTTTGGTATTACCTCCCTTTTTCTTTCTCTTCAGTGGATAAGATTGGCTTAACCATTTCTTCTAAGGGTAAAAGTTGCAGTAAACCACCGCCAACTTTAGAATCGATTATTACCTTTTTGATATTAGGTAGAATTTCTTCCATAGTTTCTAAGTATAACCTCTCTCGGGTTACCTCTTTTGCTTTTTCGTACTCTTTTAAGATTGCTAAAAACTTACCGGCATCACCCTGCGCTCTTTTTACCCTTTCTTCTCTATAAGCCTCAGCTTCTCTTAATATCTGCGCTGCTCGTCCTTTGGTCTTAGGGATAATATCTTCCTGATACCCTTTAGCTTCGTAGATAAGTTTTTCCCTGTCCTCTTTAGCACTGACTACATCCTTAAAAGCTGCTTCTACCTCTCTAGGAGGACGAACAGTCTGTAATTTTACCTCGGTGATTAGTATCCCTGACTCGTAACCATCCATTATCCTCTGCAAAAGTTCTCGGATCTCCTGCTGAATACGTAATTTCCCTATAGTTAAAGCATCATCAATATCGCTATTCCCGATAACCTGACGCAGAGCAACCTCGCTGGCATCATGGAGTGTTCCTTTGATGTCCTTAACATTAAACAAATAATTAGCTGGATCTTTTATCTTATACTGGACAATAATTTGGCAGTCAACGATGTTTTCATCACCGGTTAGCATTAACGATTCTGCGGGAATGAACTGGTAACGCGCTGGGGGACCAGGGTCAATGGTTCTAAACCCTACCTCAATCCTTTTCACTTCAGTCACTCTGGGTGTATCTACTTTTTCAATCGGCCAGGGAAGACGATAACGCAATCCTGAAGAAGTGATTCTCACCATTTTACCAAATCGTCTTACTACACCCTGTTCAGCCGGGGAGACAATATAGATTCCCGATACTAACCACAGTAGAACTATCCCGATGAAAATAATCTGTCCACCGTATCGTTTACCTTTAAAAAAGGTCTTGATACGGTTGACAAATTCATCAGTGGGAAGTCCTTCTTCATTAGGCCAAGGCATGATATTTTCCTCCTTTTTCTATTTTGTTATTTTGTAAGGACTACCTATTTCATCCCTTTCTCACTCCGAATACTCTCCGGGCAAAATTACCGAAGAGCTGTATTATTCTAAATCTCTCCTTCCCGCGTTAAAAATTTTAGAACCGAATAGGGAACGCTTGTTGAATTTGTTGACATTTCTTCTTCTAAGCCAGGTTACAGTCTATACTTATTTAGTGTAACTGTCAATATAAATAAAGCCGACGGACAGAGTCGAACTGTCGACCTACGGTTTACGAAACCGTTGCTCTACCAACTGAGCTACGTCGGCTTTCTCAA
>DAOVHK010000046.1 GCA_030671905.1 Clostridia bacterium
CGAACTCCTATTCCTGCTCTTTTTGCATCGAAACTTCTTATCTCGTAAACATCAGGATAACGACTAAGATTTTTCACTTCTAATACCTTTCCAATCACTTTTTTAATATCGTACGCTCCCCCTATTTTTACATTCTCCAGTACCATCTCATCTGGAAAAACAGCGAAGTCTAATTTCCCTGCAAACTCTTGAGACAAATCCCTTTCCTTTTCAGAAATTTCCAGGAGAAGCCTACTCTTCAAACCTAAAGCAATGGGTAGATTCCCTTTGCCCACAGTGTGTGACCAGATGTAAGCTTGATATTTCTTGCCCAGATATTTCTTATTGCGGGGAATAGTAACAATTACATTAGTCATTGCATTTTTTGACGGCTCGACAGAAAAGTAGTCCTTTTCCATCTCTATCCAGGAAGCATCGGGAATTGGCTCATACCCCTTCTTCAATTCGCTTTTAGATGGCACCAATACTTCCATTTTCAACTCAATGGAATTTTTACCCTTATTTCTCACCCGCAATTGCCGATTAACTTTCTGCCCAATTATATAGTTTTTTCCGATACTTAAGTTCCGGACAGTCACCTCAGTGAAAGAAGTCGATATTCCTCCTGTATTACCATCTCTGGGAAGAGAAAGTAGCAGAATCAGAGATAAAATAAGAAGGTAAGCTCGCATCCCTATACCAGTTTTTCCCATTTCCCCTCCAGCTACTCTTTAATTTTCATTCTCTCCTTTGCTCTCTCAATAAGTCTTAGCGATTGAGTATGATCCGGTTTCAATTGTAGAACCTTTTCAAATTCAGCAATAGCTGCTTCATATTCCCCTCTCTTGTAATGGTCGATTCCACGATAATAGTATCTCTTCATCTCCTCTGTCTTCTCTTCTTCACTTAAAGGTTTCGTTGGAATACCTATTTCTGCTGGTGAGGGCCCCGGCGTTTCTGATATTATTTCCCTAAGTCCACCGAAACGTAATGTCACTGAGAAACGATGAGAACCGTAAGTCCCTCTGAGCCCAAAAAGGGGATAGATAAAAGCATAATCTATTTCCAATGAAGATACCTGGCAACTTCCTCCTAGAGAGAAACTCTTAAAGCCATCACTTCCTATATCTATCCCTCCACGAACTCCCATTGACTTACCTGAGAGCCACTTCTCCGCGCCAGCAGAAATGTTAAACTCCCTGTGTTTATAAACAGCATCTAAGGCGAAATTAATTAAATTAATTTTATCTCTGTAAGCAACACCTATTCTGACTCCCAGGGGAAGTTTATCTCTTTTATCTGCCAGATTCATATTTGGCTGAATGATATCTGTGATGGAAAGTCCAGAAAAGATATTGGCAGTAAGATTATATAAAAGCCCAATATCACTACTAAATCCTATCCTGGAATAACCTTTTTCCTGAAAAAGGGGGTCAGCCTTTGTGTATTGGTTATTATTATATCGTTTGTACAGTAATTTGAAGTTCAGCCCGGCAGAAAGCGAACTAAATAACTTATTGCCATAAGAGAAGATAAAGGTATCTTCTCGATAAAAACCCTTCAGCCCCAGACTCAGCCAGCCCACTCCTATTCCGCCCAATTTTTCCAGGGGATGAGCGTAGCCGATGAATGCATTCCCCAGGTTACTCCCATCGTCCAGTCCCCAGTAGAGTTTTCCATATCCGCTGGTGAATTCCATCTGGGTTAGTCTACTCAATCCTGCAGGATTATAATAGAGGGAATGGACATCGTCAACCAGAGCAACAAAGGCACTTCCCATTCCTATGGGTCGCGCTCCCACACCAATGTCCCCAAAATCCCCAAAAGAGACATTAGACCCAAGACTCAAGACTATAGTCACTAACCCTATCAAAATGACTCTTTTGTTTATCC
Organism: Clostridia bacterium; assembly: GCA_030671905.1. Lineage (GTDB taxonomy): Bacteria > UBA6262 > WVXT01 > WVXT01 > WVXT01 > WVXT01. The sequence goes on from DAOVHK010000046.1 coordinate 1,873, forward strand.
ACTCCATCTTTTTTCCCAATTGGTCGGGCACCGTTTACGGTGCCATTTTATGAAGCAGCGCTGACGCTCTGCAGCTATCCCGATGAATCGGGACTATTTGGCAAGGACTATTGTGCCATTTATAGTTTGGCCTTCTACTTCTATCTGGTAGATATATATGCCACTAGGTACTATATTCCCACCCTCGTCTTTCCCATCCCAGGTGAACTTATCTTCCCCACCTCCAACGATATCAAGCTGTCTTACCACCGACCCTTTGATATCATAAATCCAGCAAACTATACTGTTCTCATCAATATTTTCGTATTCGAAAGTTACCTGTTCATTATTACCATCACCATTTGGGGTAAACACACGTGGACGTGGGTAACCCTCATCTAGCTTAAAACCTGAGGCAGAGATATTGAAAGCAAGCATTTCAGCATCCCCTTTTCCTCCAGCCGAAAGTAGAGCAAAATTAAAAACAAGAATAATACTAATCAAAAGTAGAGAGAACCCGAATCTCCTCTCCACCTTCCCCAATCTTTCTGTTCTGTAATTCATAATTTACCCTCCTTGCTCATAGTCAAGATTCTTATCCTTTGCCATCTTCTCAAAACCAGTCCCGTAGGGGATGACCGCAGTTTATGCCGATCTTTCGGCATGTCATCCCTGGGCGGCCACAGCGGACCGCCCCTACATTCACCAAGCTTTACCACTTCTTTCCTTCTTTTAAACCTTCTTTTATAAGTCGTTTTAACTGAGCTGGATCTATTGGTTCAATTAAGTAATCAAAGATTGCCTCTTTTGTCGACTCTTCGAGAGTCTCTAAATCGAGTGCACTGAATCGGCTCATCATAATCACACAGGTCTTTCTATTCATCTCCTTCAATTTTGTTGCCAATTCCAGACCACTCATATCTGACAACTCAAAGTCTATAAGCGCAACATTGAAGAAACTCTCTTCTGCTCTCTTTAGCGCTTCTGAACCATTATTGACTGGAATTATCTTGTATCCTTCTTCAGTCAATATATTTGAAATTGTTTCTTTGTGAGCTGGTTCCCCCTCAACCAAAAGGACTTTCACTCTCTGCCAGGAAGAACCGACTCCTTTCTTTCGCTCCTGGACCTCCTCGATTACCCTCAACAACTTTTCCATATCCAGGAAAGGCTTATACAGACAGGTGTAAGCTCCCTTCTTTAGCGATTTTCCCGCGAGTCCCTCTGAAGAGTATCCGGTCATCATTACTACGCCTATATCGGGTTTAATCTCTTTCACCACTTCCAGAACTTCCATCCCATCCATTCCTGGCATCCTTATATCTAAAAGTATGACATCGAAATCGCTTCTGCGAACAATATCGATTGCTTCATAGCCATCCTTAGCTACGAATGCCCTGTAGTTTCTGTCAACCAGAATATCCCTTAGAGTCTCACGATCTTCAACCCTGTCATCGACCACCAAAATTAGAGGCCTTTCCAAGATAGACTCAATAGTGGCCACAAGCTTTTTTACATTAAAAGGTTTATCGACCACAGCATCAACTCCAGATCCCATAGCCTCCTTTATCTCCTCCCTTACGCTTCCAGCAGTCATCATTATTATAGCTGCTGAGGGGTGAAGATTCTTTACTTCTTTGAAGCTCTCCACACCACTTATCCCTGGCATTTTGAGGTCCATGAGAATGATATCGAAGTATTTCTTCCTTAAAAGTTCGAGCGCCTTATTTCCATCCTCCACCATAGTTACATTATAGCCTTTACTCTCAAAAATGTCTCCTAAGGTTTCCAGAAGATCGATTTCATCATCTACAATGAGGATATTCGTCTTCTTCATCCTTTCCTCCTCCTTGCATCGTTCTACCACAATTCAAAACTTTCCCTCCCTTTCGGGAAGACTCCAACACGATTTCAAATTAGAGGGATAAACCTCTACATTACCTATTAATTATTTTTGTTCCTTTTCTTTTATTTTTTTCTTTTCTTCTCGGTATTCCTCGATTATTCCGAACAATTTTTTCATATCGAAAGGTTTGTAAAGAAATGCAAGAGCACCCTCTCTCAGTGCCCTTCCCACAAATTCATCCATTGAATAAGCACTCATCATTATTACCCCTGTTTTTGGATTCATCTCCTTAATCCATTCCAAGGTCTTAATACCATCCATTCTGGGCATTTTTACATCGAGAAGTATGATATCAAAATTTGCCTTAGGAACCATATTTAATGCTTCATATCCATCCCCTGCGGTGACTACTCGATATCCTTTGTTAATCAGAATATCTTTTAACGTTTCCCTGTCTTCCAACAGGTCATCCACAACCATAATTAGGGTTTTTCCTAAAGCTCCCTCAATGGTGTGAAAGAGCTTCCTCATGTCAAAAGGTTTGTAGATAACTGCATAAGCTCCTTCCTCAATTGCCTGCCTCAACAATTCCTCTACTGAATACCCGGTCATCATTATCACTACCGCAGAGGGACAAATCTTCTTTATTTCCCTGAATGTCTCTAAGCCGTTTATGCCTGGCATTTTAACATCCATAAGAATAATATCGAAAAACTTCTTCTTTGCAAATTCTATAGCCTTATACCCATCCTCAGCCAGCGTAACAACATAACCTCTATCTTCAAAGATATCATCCAGAGTTCTCAAAGTTTCCACCTCATCATCCACAATTAACAGATTAACCTTCTCAGCCATTTTTCCTTCCTCCCTATTTATTTTTTCGTCACCCCGATATTTATCGGGGAAAGGGCGACCCACCCGATCTGGTCGGGCACTCTTTAGAGTGCCATTTTGGTTTTCGTCACCCTAAAGGGTGACCGACCTAATCTTGGTCGGACACCGTTTACGGTGCCGGGACCGCTACATTCCGTAAGTCTCAATTCTATTTCCCCCCTGACTTTTCGCTTTATACATTGCTTCATCAGCATGTTTTATTAGAGCATCGAAATCGCTTTTGAGATCGTATTGAGCAACACCTATACTTAAGGTCGTCTCATCGAACTTACCTTTCTCAAAAGCCTTTCTAATCCTCTCAGCTACTATTGTTGCATCTTTTTGGGATGTTTCTGGCAGAACCACAGTAAATTCATCTCCCCCATAGCGAAATCCCCAATCAACTTCCCGGATTTCCTCGGAAACTATTCTTCCCACTTTTTCAAGGATTCTATTTCCAGCCAGATGACCACGGGTATCGTTATAGGCTTTGAAATGGTCCACATCAAACATCAATAAAGAAAGGGGAAGTTTGTAGCGTTTAGCCCTGGCTGTCATCTCTGAAAGTTTTTCGTAAAAATGTCTGCGATTATATATTCCTGTTAAATCATCAGTAATCGAGAGTTCCTCTAATCTCCTGTTTGCCCCTCTCAACTCGTCTTCCGCTTCCATCTTATCCCAGGTAAGTCTTTGCTCTCGCAGGGCACTCTTTATTGTCCACTTAAGTTGTCCAGGGTCACGTCCTCCACCCTTGACAACGAAACCATAAATCTCTTCTCTCATCTCAATAGCTTTCAATGCTGTTTCCAAAGAAGCATGTCCCGTAACCAATATAATATAAGTGTTTTTGTCTATCGTCTTGATTTTCTTAGCTAATTCCAAACCAGTGATATCGGTCAGTCTGAAATCGACCAGAACCACATTGAAGAACTTCTTTTTAACTTCCTCAATTGAAGCTGTTCCTGTTTCCACCTTGAAAACCTTATAACCATCATCCTCGAGGATATCAGCGACTGTCTCTCTATAATTTGCATCGTCATCCACTATTAATATCTCAACCTGTTCTTCTCTTCTGAATTTTTTACCCAAGTCACGAACTTTCTGGATAGCTTCTAACATTCTTTCCACATCAATTGGCTTAAACAAACAGGTATAAGCTCCCTTTCTGAGAGAATCTTCTACGAATTCCTCCATAGAATAGGCAGTCATCATTATTATTCCTGCTTCCGGCCTAAATTCTTTAATCCTCTCCATGGTTTTGATGCCATTCATCCCGGGCATTTTTATATCTAAAAGAATTACATCGAAATTACCTTTTTCCACAAACCCCACCGCTTCATACCCATCTTTTGCCAGGACGATCCTGTATCCTCTTCCACCCAATATATCCTTTAAAGTTTCCCGATCTTCTATTCTATCATCTACTATTAGAATTATAGGTTTTTTCAAAGCTTCTTCAACCATTTTTATGACTTTTTTAACATTAAACGGTTTATAAATAACAGTATAGGCACCTTCTTCTATAGATTTTTTCACCAATTCCTCTTTGCTGTCTGCGGTCATCATTATCACTGTAGCAGTGGGGATAATTCTCTTTACCTCTTTGTAAGTCTCCAAGCCGTTTATGCCTGGCATGCTTATGTCCATAAGAACAACGTCAAAATATCTCCTGCTTACTAATTTAATCGCTCTTTGTCCATTTTCTACCATAGCCACATTATATCCCTTGTCCTGAAAGACATCGCCTACTGTTTCCAATATGCTTATGTCATCGTCCACAATCAAGAGATTGACATTTTTAGCCATTCCTTTCCTCCTTCTTAAGTGGTTGGGCACTGTTCACAGTGCCGTATTCCATTTCTCATTTAGCCAGTGGTAAACTAACAATGAAAGTAGTTCCTTGCCCCACTCGGCTTCTCACCTTAACTTTCCCTTTGTGTCTCTCCAGAATTCTCTGGACTGCTGCCAATCCCAGCCCAGTACCTTTGGTTTTAGTACTGAAGAAAGGAGCAAACAATTTCTTCATATTCTCAGGAGAAATTCCACACCCTGTATCAGTAACCTCCACCTGGGCCATTTCCTCCTCGATATAACTGCGGATTTTAAGTGTTCCTCCTTCCTCCGGCATGGCCTGCCAGGCATTGTTGATAAGATTTATGAACACCTGACGGATCTCATCCGGGTTTATAAGGGTAGGAGGAAGCTCTAAAGAGAGATCTATCTCCACCTTCACTGTTTCAGGAATGGAGACAGCTGATAGGGAATCCTCGATTATTCTATTGAGATCTAAGGGTTGAGCCATCGGCGGCCTGGTCCGGGAAAAGCCCAATAGGTCACTAATAATTTTGTTAGAAGCAACAATCTCTTTCTCGATAATTCCAATGTGTTTTTGAATCTTGGGGTCCAGTTCTTTTCCAAAAGACATTTCAAACTTTGTTCTAATATAATAGATAGCATTGTTGATTACGCCCAGTGGATTGCGAATTTCGTGACCAACTACCGAAGCCATCTGGCCAATCGCAGCCAGTTTTTCACGAAGAACCATCTGCTCTTGAAACTCTTTCAATTTCTTAACCATAAAATTGAACGTATTTGCCAGAGTAGAAATTTCGTCACGCGTATTAACCTTTACCTCATGACTAAAATCGCCCTCTCCCAATTTCTCTGCTCCGACTATCAATTCCAGGATCGGACGGCTCAAGCTTTTTGCCAAATAGAAGGCTATGAACACCGACCCCAAAATGCTAAGTGCTATCCACAAGGCGGCATTCCTTTTCATACGGGCTATAGAACTATAAGCTTCACTCTTAGCCTGCTGCATAATTACTGCCCAATCTAAACTTTCTGCCCAGGCATACGCTCCCGCCATTCCTGTCCCGTTCTCATTAGGAAATCCTTCGCCTGAGATATCCACACCAATAGATGTCCCAAATTCAGATAAAGCTTGTCTGACAATAGGAAGTTCAGTCGCTTTCTCAAAATTTATCGCCCTTTCTAATTCCGGGTGGAAAATCGTTTTGCCTTCACTATCTATCAGAAAAGCAAATCCCGTCTTTCCAATTTTAACCCCATCAATCTTCCGCCAGAGCTTACTTAAAGTCGCTGTAACAAAAACATATTCATACTCAGCCTCAAGAGGATAAACCACATTTATGCGCGGTAGATCGGCTTCATAATAGATATCCCCCACCTGAGGAACCCCTGTCATTTTGGCTTCGATAAAAGCTGGTTCCTTGCTTCTACTGATTAGTCTGGAGGACTCCTGTAGAAAACTTGGATTATGCGCTTTAATTACTTCATCACCCTTTCTATTCAGCACAGAGATGAGAATGAAATCATCATAACGGGAAAGAACGGAAAGCAGAACCTTCATCTTCTCCTGCCAGGACATTTTTGGAAATTTTTCAAAAGCCAGAACAAAAGCCAAATCTAAATTAAGTCCTGAGACATAGTCATCAATATCTTCTGCTATCGCTTGCGCCAGTTGGGCATGAGTCTCCAGAACCGAAACCTCTAGAGCTTCTCGGTTAATATTAATCATCCTAATTCCCTGAATGAGTAAAGGCACAACTGCCAGAAGAACCATAATTAAGGCGAACTTGTGAAACAATCTGACCTTTTTTATCATTTCCCCTCCATTCACGATTTGAAATCCTGCCTATTGTAGGGGTTCGATTCATCGAACCCACGGGTCGGATAAATCCGACCCCTACATATTTACTTTAGGGAGATTATATCAATTTCTATCCTTCGGTTATACGCGCGATGCTCCTCTGTATCGTTGGGATAAAGTGGTCTATACTCCCCATAGCCTATTGCCGAAAGCCTTTTGGAGTCTATCCCCTGTTCAATAAAATACCTGACCACGCTAAAAGCTCTGGCTGCGGAAAGTTCCCAGTTAGAACGGAATTCTCCGCTTACAATGGGTTTATCATCTGTATGACCTTCAACCATTATTTCATTCGGCATATCTTTAATTACTCTGGCTACTGCGTTCAACACAGAAATTATTTCCGGTTTAAGCTTATCCTTCCCCAAATCGAAAATTACAGGACTGCTAAATATTATTCTTATTCCTTCCTTGTCTATTCTTACATTAGCAAACTTCTTTAAGCGTTTCTCATCAATAAGTCCATACATCTCCTCTGCCGCTTCTCTCTCCCTTGCCTTCTTAATTACTCTCTCCATATATTCCTTATTCACCTCACCACCCATATCTTTCTGAAGCGACTGGACTATTCTTTCAAACTTTACTTCACTTACCACAAATGAGAAAGCATATAGAACGAGGAAGAAAATCATCAAAATGGTCATCAGATTGCCGTAAGGGATAACCCACAGCGTAGTCTGTTGCGTAACTTCCTCTTCAGTTTCCAGTAAATGTTCGTGTTTATCTGTCATAATCCTTCTCCGTGTTAACCGCCCCTAACGGGCGACCTACCAGCACACTGGAATCTCTCCGATTTCATCGGGGGTCATTCCTCCCTTTCGGGAGGACTCCACCTGTTCGTTATGGAATACGGACAATGTTAATTTCTATCCTGCGGTTCTTAGCCCGATTATCCTCAGTATCATTGGGATACAGTGGTCTGTGTTCACCATAGCCCACTGCCGATAGCCTCTCAGGTTTTATATTCTCCTCCTCGATAAAATATCTAATCACGCCGAAGGCACGAGCAGCTGAAAGCTCCCAGTTGGAGCGAAACTTGCCCCCAGTTATCGGCCTGTCATCAGTATGCCCTTCTACCAGAACAGCATTGGGTATATTTTTAAGAAGCTCTGCTATCTGCTGAAGAATCGGAATAGCAAAAGTCTTCAATTCACTTTCGCCCAGACCGAAGAGAACGGGATTAGCTAACATTATCTTCACCCTCTGCTCACTCACCTTTACAGTGGCGAAACCGCGAAGCCTTCTCTCCTCCACATAATCTATCATCTTTTTGATAGCGTCTTCTTCTTTTTTTATAAATACGTCTTCCTTCATGCTAAATTCTATACGAATAGCTTTATGGATTGTCTTTTGAACATCAGTAGCCATCCTACTGGTCCCAAATAACATCAGAAAGAAAAGCATCAAATTGGTCATCAAATCCGAATAGATAGTTAGCCAGATAGGGCTTTTCCCCCTCCTTTTCATTTCTTTTTCTTCTGTTCTTAGAACCATTTTAACCCCTGCTCACTTGGTCGGGTACCTTCTTGTAGCAGCAAAGCGTAAGCTTTGCTCCCCTTATTAGCAGAGCTATCGCTCTGCCACTACGTTCAAACCCTCCTGCGAAATTTATAAGCAAGGAATGCCTGTAATTTTCTCTCCACAATAAGAGGAATCTCGCCCTTCTGAATGGACAGAATCCCCTCAATCATTACTTCCTTAAGCAAGAGCTCCTCTTCACTGTAGGCATTCAATTTCCCGGCTATGGGGAGGAAAATGAAGTTCGTTCCGAAAATCCCATAGAAAGTCGTTGTTACAGCAATTGCCATGGAAGCACCCATAGTTTTGGGGTCAGCCAAATTCCTCAACACCTGGACAACCCCGATGAGTGTTCCTAAGAGTCCAAATATCGGAGCGTAAGTTCCCATTGTGCGGAAGATGCCACTAACCTGTTGATGCCTCCTCCTGGTAAAGATTATCTCCTTCTCCAGGTTCTCCCGAATCATCTCAGGGTCGAGATTATCAATTATCATCTGAATCCCATCAATGAGAAAGTTATCTCTCAAATTATGGATTTCGTTTGCCAAAACCCCAATCCCTCCCCTTCTACCCACTTCCGCCAATCTAACCAAAGCCTCAATTGCCTCAGACGCAGTATATCTTCTCGAAGGAAACATTACCAATTTCAATGCCTTAGGCGCCTGTTTAAGAATTCTAAAAGGA
>DAOVHK010000067.1 GCA_030671905.1 Clostridia bacterium
CATCCTCCTTCATCAAGCCCAGTATACCCAGTCTCACACAATCTGAAGGAGTCCCATTCACTAAGAATTTTTTCTCTTCCAGTTTTTGAATCCGTAGAGGTTTATCCAGGGTCATAGAGTGGCTGGTTGTGGACCTCTGCCGGTCGGGCAGGACAACATAAACTTCACCAAGTGTTGATAATGCTCGAACCAGGGACTCAAACCCCCTACTATGTATTCCGTCATCGTTAGTCACCAGAATCCGCATTTCTATTCCCACCTCTCGGGACAATTTATAATGTATACTAACAAAACTTTTGAATAAAATCAACCTAAATTTAAGTTGACAATAACAGTTAATTTATGATATTTTTTCCTTAATCTGAGTAAAATCTGCCTAAGATTGCGAGTGGTTGAAACTATGGCAAATGGACTTTTTGAGGAAATAAGAAGCCTGGCCCAAAAGGCAATTGCTCCTAATGGAAAGGAGTATGAAAGTCTCTCTATTGAGGCGGTAAAAAAAATTGCCACTAAGAAGAAAGTTCTGGGAAAAGAAGTAGAAATCGCTGCCTTAGAGAAGGGAATAGTTCCCGAACGCTACCAGAGAAATATGGGAACAGTAGGAATCAAGGGACAACTTAAGCTACTCAGGTCAAAAGTGGTTATAGCTGGTGCCGGAGGTCTGGGAGGAACGGTTACAGAACTCTTGGCTAGAATGGGTGTAGGACATCTCATAATAGCTGATGGAGACTCGTTTGAAGATAGTAATATCAATCGACATCTACTCTGTCAGGAAAAGAACCTTAGACAGAATAAGTCTCAGGCAGCAGTGGAGAGAGTAGGGCAGATTAACTCAGGGGTTGAAGTGACATCTTTTTCTCGCCATGTTACCGAAGAGAACGCTACCCAATTGATAAAAGGGGCAAATGTCATTGTGGACGCTTTGGGTGAAATAGGCGCCCGTTTTATCTTAGAAGCAGCATCTAAAAAAGAAGGTATTCCTTTAGTCCACGGTGCTATAGCCGGATTCTACGGACAGGTCACCACTATATTGCCAGAAGATGAAGGATTGATAAGGATTTATGGTTCACGCGAAAAGGCCCTACAGGTTGGAAGCGAAACTGTTTTAGGAACTCCTGCTACTACAGCCAGTATTGTTGCTTCATTTCAGGCCCAAGAAGTCATCAAGGTCCTGCTGGGAATCGTTAAACTGTTGAGTAAAAGATTATTAAGTATAGATGCCGAATGAGGGAATATAGAGATAATTAGCCTCTCCCCTTAAGCCTACTCAAGCATCTTCTCAAGCAATTAAGCATAATAGAAAAAAATAATTAAGTATTGTGTCCCCGAAATTGAGATGATTTCTATAATTATTCCAGTATATAACGCAGAAGAAAATTTAGAGAAGTGTTTGAAGCACATTCTTGAGTCCACATATAAAGATTACGAAATCATTGTAGTTGATGACTGTTCTGACGATGGGTCCGGAAAGATAGCTAAAAGGTATACTGAAAATGTAATCACACTTAATAAGAGATCAGGCCCTTCTATGGCTAGGAATATTGGTACCCAGAAGGCAAAGGGAAAGGTTTTATTATTTATCGATGCCGATATATTTATAATGAGTGATACTATACATCGCATAGCTAATTTTCTAAACGAGAACAAACATATAGATGGAGTCACAGGTTTGTATGCTGAACAATCCCCTTCTCTCAATTTTTGTAGCCGTTACAAGCACCTTTACTTAAGATACAAATATATTAATTGTCCTGAATTTGTTTCTATGCCAAATACTGCTTTATTGGCGGTGAGGGAAGATAGCTTTAAGAAAGTAAAGGGATTTAATACATATATGTTTACTTGTGAAGATTTTGAATTTGGTCAGCGTTTTTCTAAAGCTGGCTATAAGATATATAATGATAAAAACTTAGCGGTAATTCACAATCGCTATTTCTCATTCGGAAGTTTAGTTTACAAAGATTTTACAAAGGCGGTAAATTTAACCCACCTTTTTTTAATCTGGAAGAATGATATTTATCGATATCCTGGCGAAAAAGGAATATTGTCTATTTCTATTAAACAGCAGTTAGGCATAATATTTACTACGTTGTTACTAATTAATTTATGTTTATTATTCTTCCATCTTTCTCCTGTTTTTATAGCAACTGAATTGATTTTATTATCATTTACCATAATGGCTAATATGGATTTCTGGCGTTTTCAGTGGAAGGGTGAAAGTATTCTTTTTAAAATTCAATCTTTTCTGTTTACTTATCTTGAACATTTACTTTCGGCAATTGCAGTTATAACCGCCATATTTAGAAGGATTTTTAAGAAATCAAAAGGAGATTTTGGATTAGCCAGATGAGGAATCTTAATAGCTATTTTAAGTATGCCAAAAGGACATTCGTAAAAAGAGGATTACCAGTTCAGCTTATTTATTTTGTTACTTCCAAATGTAACTTAAGATGTAAACATTGTTTTTATTGGGAAAGGCTTAACAGCCAAACAAATGAGCTTTCGCTACCAGAAATTGAAAAGATATCAAAAAGTATAGGCGATTTACTGTGGTTGTCTCTCACTGGGGGTGAGCCCTTTTTAAGGAATGACTTGCCAGATATTGTAAGTCTCTTTTATAAGTATACGGGAGTTAAATATATAACCATTCCTACTAATGGGTTGCAAACAACAAGGATTTTGCAATTGACTGAAAAGATTTTATCCCTTGCACCTAAAAGCTATTTAGTTATTTATGTATCATTAGATGGTTTTGAAAAGACCCACGACCAAATTAGAAATCATCCTGGAAGTTTTCAGAATTCACTGGATACTTTAAAAGGCTTGAAGAGAGCCAAGAAGAAATTTAGTAATTTAGGAGTTTCGACCTTGACTACCTACCTCTCGTTGAACCAAAAGGAACTAAAGGAATTTTTCTGTTTTATTCGAGATTACATTCAGCCCGATAATATGGCTGTTAATCTAGGAAGAGGAAATATGGAAAATAAAAGATTGAAGGAATTCCAAATGAATTACTATAGGGATGTTGTTCGGGTTAAAAGACAGGCAATTGCAAATAAGAATATACCATATTATGATTTTAAATTAGGCAAACTACTTTTAGCCAAGGATATGGTTATGTACGATTTAGCAGAGAAGACTTTCACAGAGAACCGATTCCAGAGTTTATGTTATGCAGGGTCTTTAAGTGGGGTAATGTCTGAAACCGGAGAGATATTTCCATGCGAATTATTAAATGAAAGCATGGGAAATATACGCGAATATCATTATAATTTTAAGCAGTTATGGATGTCACAGAGAGCAAATGAGGTAAGAAGAAAGATAAAGAAAGGCAAATGTTTTTGTACCTGGGAATGCGCCCTGAATACAAATATTTTATTTAATATAAAATATTATCCAAAATTATTAAAAGAAATGATTACAAAGAAAAAAGGGATGTCTACCCAGAATTGGCACGGAATTGGTGGAAGGAATAATATAGTATGATTACAGGCCGGCCTAAGGAAAACAAGCGACTCGTTTCAATCTCATAAAGGTTCAACGGGGAAATATACACTGAGTTATCTACCAGAGTTTTCTAAACGAGTTACTATCGATGAATTACCTGGATGGGTAGTTGATGTACGGGAATAGCATTCTTAAGCAAGGTAGTTGATATTTTAGACGATTAGTTACCTTTTTGCTTGACAAAAGGGTGAGAATAGGACATTTTTTTCAAAAAATGAACGATTACGTCACTGGAAGCTTAGATGCCTGAGAGGACAGAAGATTACGAATTTAAAATCATCTATGAAAAATGATTTGTCCGAAATAACGTTTACCTTTTTCACGAGAGTTTTGAATAAGATGGGTTTGGTTCTATATTTGAAAACAGTAACGTTAGTAAATTAAGGGAATTCTTGGCGATAATATGGAAAATAATCAAATGAGTAAGCCTGCACATATCACAATTTTAGGTGGGGGTCCGGCCGGTCTTGCAGTGGGATATTATGCTAAAAGGTACGGATTACCGTTTACAATTTATGAGACAAGTAATCGGATAGGCGGAAACAGTATTACTCTGAAACATGGAGATTTCCTATTTGATTCAGGGGCACACCGTTTTCATGATAAAGATGCAGAAGTGACGAAAGAGGTAAAAAAGCTACTCGAGGAAGATTTAAAAGAAATCAATATGCCGAGTCAGATCTATCACAATGGAAAATTTATAAATTTTCCGCTTTCACCGTTGAATTTAATGAAAAATTTAGGGTTATATACCTTTATCAAAGCCGCGGTTGAGGTGGTACACTCAAGATTGAGGACTAGAGAACTGAACAGGAGCTTTGAAATTTTTGCGTTACATACTTACGGAAGTACGATAGCTAACCTTTTTTTGTTGAATTTTTCTGAAAAATTATGGGGAGTATCCTGTAATAGACTTTCCTCGAGGACCGCTGGAGAGCGACTGAAGAGACTGAACTTGAAGACTTTTCTTATGGAAACAATCTTCGGGCGAAAAGCCAAAACTGAACATTTAGAAGGTTCATTTTATTATCCTGAAATGGGAATCGGTGCTATTACAGAAAAACTGGCGGGATTTTGTGGGGAGGGAAACATTCTGAGAAATTCGAAAATTACAAAAATCCTGCACAATCATACACAAATTCAAGCGGTAGAAGTCAATGGAAAGGAAAGGATAGATACAGATGAAGTAGTGAGCACATTACCACTCAACCTTTTTTTGCAAATGATGGAACCAATACCACCTGAAGAAATTTTACTTTTGGCGAAAAGTATTCGTTACCGTAATGTGATATTGGTAGCTCTTTTCCTAAACAGGAAAAAGGTTACTGAAGCTGCTACAGTCTACTTTCCTGACCTTGATTTCCCATTTACCAGAATATACGAACCGAAAAACAGAAGCACATACATGTCTCCCCCGGGAAAAACCTCGCTGGTTACAGAGATTCCCTGTCAGCACGAGGATAAGATTTGGAGTCTGGAAGATGACAAACTGATTCAGCTAATTCGTTCACAACTTATTCAGATCGGTTGGATAAGAACGGAGGAAATCATAGACGCCTCGGTTAGCAAGATAAGTTATGGATATCCCATATTAGAAATAGGCTTTGAAGAGAAAGTTCGGAAAATTAATACCTTTCTGGAAGGTTTTAGTAATCTGAAGCTTTCCGGTAGAAATGGCAAATTTATATACGCTTGGATTCACAATATGATAAAATTCGGCAAAGAAATTATTGATGAATATATTTCCCCAAGAGGAAAATGAAATTTTTAGCAGTAAATTGTTATACGGTTTTGCAATGTATAAGACAACTGAATTAAATAAAACATAATGAAAAAGAAAACAAAATCATGGACATATCGCATAATCACTTTGATCATAGGAATAGCAATACTATTAGCATTAATTTATCATGCAGGATTTGAGCGATTTTCGGATATTATCCTTCAAACATCTCTTTATTTGATTGCAGTGTCGTTAATTACTTATGCAGCATCCTGGATTTTCAGAACGTGGAGATTTTGGTTGGCGCCTCTTTCGATATTGCAATTATGATTGCGATACTGAATTATGCTATTAAGAAAGTGTTTACCTAATGTTTGGTGTGCCTGCGACCTTAGGAATGGGAATTAAGATGGCACAAACCTATGAAATGGATGGAAACAAAAGAGGTCGGATTAAATGAGAAAAATGGAATACAAAAAAATTTTAAGCAGAGACTGGTCTTTTAAGCCGATTCCACCCACGTCTGCTTGGCGTAAAGATGAGTATGTAGTGATTACAAGAGAGGTATCAGCAAAACCAATTCTCTATAATATGAACATATGTTTTTTTAGACGGGGTGAAGGGCGACATGGTAAAAAAATTAAGTTGGGATGGTTAAATTTAGGTGATAAGAAATAAGAGGATAATATACACTACGTGATTCGTGGCACGGCTTAGAGAATGGACATAGGAGGAGATTCGATGCCCAAGAGAATAGAAGATTACGAATTCATAATCATCAATGAAATTGGTAAAGACCTGAATATAGTAGGTGAGAATTCTTCTTGACAAAAGATTTTGGATTTGATAAATATAAACTGATATGAAGAAGAGAAAAAAGGCCAGAAAATATAGAAAATTAACGCCCTGGCAGAAACTGGTCAGTAAGTACGGAGTAAAAGGGGCAAAAGAAAGGTATAAGAAGATTATCTTTAAGGAAGAAAGCGAGTCAGAAACTGCTAAAGCTTTTCTCCAGCCACCTCCTCCAGCTGAAAAGGAAAAAAAGGTAAGCCTGTTCATTGACCGGGGTGCACCCCTTCAGGAACATTATGGAGAGACTAAAATAGCTCTTTTACCCCGCGATACCAGATGGATTTATGCTTATTGGGAGATTGCTGAAGCAAAAAAAGATGAAGCCAGGAGGAAACGAGGAGAGGAGATATTTTCTAGAAGCATCTTAACCCTTAGATTTTATGATGTGACTGATATCGTCTTCAATGGCAGAAATGCCCATAAGCAATTTGATGTGAAAGTATATTCAGAAATCGGTAATTGGTATTTTCAGGTGCCAGAAAGTGGCCGTACCTACTTAAGTGACATCGGACTTCTAACGACGGAGGGTGAGTTCATCACCCTTGCCCGTTCCAATCCCGTTTCCCTGCCCCAAGGGAAGATATCCGAAATCGCCGACGAGAAATGGATGATTGTAAAAGAGGAGTTTGAGGAACTGATAAAAGAGATGCAACTTGATAAGTCTGGCTTGAGCACTAAGGAGGCAATGAAAATCCTTTCCCGGCGTCTGGAAGAAATCTTACCTCTTGGCGCGGGCTCTCCTCTTCCTACCTCCCGTAAACCCAAATAGCAATTACATTATGACCCAGGAAAAAACTATGGAAAAAGGATACTTATGTCTTCTCCTTCATGCTCATCTTCCTTTTGTTCGCCATCCTGAACACGAGGATTTCCTTGAAGAAGACTGGCTCTATGAAGCTCTAACTGAAACATATATTCCTCTAATTAGGGTTTTCGATGGATTAATCGATGATGGAGTAGATTTCAGACTGACCATTTCCATTAGCCCAACTCTGGCAGCAATGTTTTCCGACCCTTTGCTCCAGAGCCGATATTTACGCCATTTGTCCAGATTGATTGAGCTAATGGAAAAGGAACAAATCCGGGTAAAAAAACAGCCCCAGTTCCGGGAATCTGCCCAAATGTATGAGAAGAAATTGAAGGAAACACGCTTTATTTTCGAAGAGAAGTATAATGGGAATATCCTCAATGCTTTCCGTAAATTCCAGGACCTGGGAAAGATTGAAGTCATAACCTGTTGCGCCACTCATGGATTTCTCCCTCTTATGGTATACCGCCGTGCTGTTCGAGCTCAGGTAAGGATAGCAGTGCGAGACTATCTGTTTAAATTTGGTCATCGGCCAAAAGGAATCTGGCTCTCGGAGTGTGCCTACAATCCAGGAGACGACGAAATTCTAAAAGAAGAGAATTTACGATTCTTCTTTCTCGACACTCACGGGATTATCTACGGCACTCCCCGACCCCGCTATGCTGTTTTTGCTCCGGTCTATTGCCCTTCAGGAGTGGTAGCATTTGGCCGCGACGTTGAGTCTTCGCTGCAGGTGTGGAGTGCTGAGACTGGTTACCCCGGAGATCTCCGCTATAGAGAATTCTATAGAGATGTAGGTTACGACCTGGATTACAA
>DAOVHK010000147.1 GCA_030671905.1 Clostridia bacterium
ACCTCTGTGGAAGTTACCAGTAGTTACCAGTTGGTAACGATAATTATAAATATCTATAAACTCCCTGTCAAGAAAATTCTTCAAAAACCCTGAAAAAACACCTTTTTATGAACTGATTTTCGAAGTCCAGGAGAGGTCAATCTTTAGGGAAAATTAATTTGAATTTTTGATGAGGTTGCCTGATAGGCAAAATTGGGAGGTATTCTCTAAAGATAATATAAATCTTGTGGAAGCAGCTAACTCACTGCCATAAGGCAGCGAAAATCGACCCAAAGATTCACTGGCGGCGAGAAAAATATAGTTATTGAAAATCTAAGACTTCCATTACTACTTCGGGGGTCCCGCGGCCGCTTTCTAATCCTTCGTATCGAACCCATCTATGGGATTCGTCTGCAGTATACCAGAAATATGTTTTGGGGATAAGTGTTTTTAAAAAACTTGGTACTTGAAAAATGATTTCCACCTTATAACATTCAATTTCTTTTCCAGCAACAACAATCTTCTCTTTCCCCAAGCTTTTTGCCGTTACTTTATATAATTTCGGCTCATCTGTACATAAGTAAAACTTAGTCTTGTATCCCTTGGCAAGATTAGCGCCTCTTAATACAAAAAATATATTATTCGAACCTATTACCGTTGAACCTGGTTCAAAGGAGTCACTGTAAACTTTACCTGAAATTAAATCTTTACGTTCAAATTCTACAGTGCCTTGCACGACGTCAAACTTTTTCGAGATTATCTCAATAGTTTTGCCTTCTATGTTTTCTGTTTCTTTCCTAAAATGGATCGTCTGGAGAGAATCGGCATATTCTAAAAATGTTTCCGTAGACCATTTTATCTCTTCTTTCCGCTTACCATAAACTCCATATCCATGCTCCTTCATTTCCAGAATTATTTTGCCATCCTTCTGAACTTTTTCCATGCTCCAGTCTACACGCCATCGCTCAGCCTCTGAATTTTTCTTGAGACAATGATAACTTCCCTCCTCATAATCAGAGGTCACAGGCATTTCAAAACCATATCCCGATGAGGCCATTATCACCATTATTAAAAAAGAGATTAGCCTCGCTTTTCTATCTTTTAATAGAGTCATTAAAACTCTGTAAATTTGGCGCATCTGCCACCCTCCTCAGAAAGAGTTTTCTCCAACGAGCTTAAATCTTCTACATTTAGTCTTTTTAGTCCTTTATTTATCCTTTTCACTAATCCAGAAAATAGCGCCCCACCGATGTGGGAAGTTACCAATAGTTACCAGTTGGAAACGATAATTATAAATATCTATAAACTCCCTGTCAAGAAAATTCTTCAAAAGCGGTTATTGCTAAAGGAAAGATTTCAATTGTCTATTTATAACAACGAAGAGGATTACCTTGTGTGACCACTTCCAGTGTGCATTTATTACAAGAGGTGCAGGTAACAGGATTAGGTTTCCCTTGTTCAATTAGCCTAATCAGGTTGGGTTGACGAATAAATGGCCGAGACATAGAGACAAAATCAGCATCACCATTTTCGATTATCTGTTCCATCTTTTTGACATCGCGAATACCTCCCACAACAATGACCGGTATATTTACTGCATGTTTAATTCTTCTCGCTTCTGGCAGAAAATAGTTCTCCTTAAATTTAGCTTCTTCTTTTATTGATTTAGCTTTTAAGCGAATAAGAGTTTTTTCGAGTAGCTTTCTACCTCGAAGGACAATATCGACAGGGAAATCGCCTCTTGTTATCTCCAATCCCCCCGTATCCTGAACACCACCACTTACTTCAATCGCTGCTATCCCAAGTCCATTTAATCTTTTGCAGATTTTTACCGAATCTTCAATAGTCAACCCATTGATAAACATATCTTTAGAATTTACTTTTACTAATATAGGATACTCTGGTCCTGCTTTCTCGCGGGCAAAGTTATACACTTCTATCAAGAATCGCATGCGATATTCGAGAGACCCGCCCCATCTATCTCTACGACGATTGGTATGCCTGGATAAAAACTGATGGATTAAATAACCATGTGCACAGTGAAGCTGCACTCCATCAAATCCAGCTTCTTTCACTCTCCAGGCAGCTAAGCCAAACGCTTCAATAACCTTTTTTATATCCATTTCTGTCATTTCTCGGGGTTTAGAAAAGACAGGTATCATAGTTCTCACTGATGATGGAGCTATCTGTCTTTCTCCTGAAATTTTTGGATTGGCATGTCTTCCTAAATGATTAATCTGAGCAACAATCTTTGCCCCATGCTTGTGTACCTCATCTGTAAGTTTTTTAAGTCCTTCAATTACTTCATCATTATCAATCATAATTGCTCGGGGCAATGCCTTACCATTCTGTTGAATAATGAAATTCCCAGTTATTATTAATCCTATCCCTTTTTTAGCAAGGTTAGTGTAAAGATTCAAGTATCGCTCGCTAACTTTGCCTTCTTCAGTAGCAAGACATCCAGCAGTTGCTGAGCGCACAAACCGATTTTTAACTTCGATATTTCCTATTTTTGCCGGTGTAAATAATATTGACATAATTTGTTACTTAATGCTGTAAAATTTTTGTTTTAACTTCTTTTTGAAACTGGATAATTTTTCTTCAATTACGGAAGTCAACTTCAGCTTTCTTTGTATGGAGACAACTCTATTATAGACATCACCAGATATATCGACTCCTCTGCTTTTGACAGCATCTCTTTCGCCGCAGGAAAGTATTTAGTCCCGCTAATATCCGTTACCTCAGCCTTATAGCAAAAAGCCCTTGTAGTTATTCCTAACACTACAAAGGCTATCATAAAAATTGCTAAATATCTCTTTATTTTAATCACTTACTATCTCATCACCTCTTCCGTCTATTATCTACTTACTTCTTGACCCTTTCTCCCCATTTGGCCCCTTCTGAAACCAAAGAATTCCAACCGAAGCCAAAACCGAAGGCAAGGCAGAATAGCTTAATCGATGCCTCAACACCAACCCCAGGTTGAGCAATGTTGAATTCCGGAAAGATTAACAATGTAGTAATTAAACCTAAGATAAACGAGGCCAGGGCTGACAGCCAGTATCCATTTTTGAATTCCTTAACTTTTCCTTGCCTTAGCTTTCTCAAATATGGCACTAATGTCCTGGACAGAATACCTAATAAAATCCCTGAAAGTTTCAGGAAAAGTTCCATATTAATGCCTCCCTGTTTTATGTTCTTTTTCTTTTAGGTCATTCGCTCGTTTCAACTCAGTAGCCAGTTTCTCCCCTACTTTCACTACTTTATCAAGCATCTTCTTGAGAGTCTCCAGTTGTTTTGGCTCAAGCGAAATCTTCATCAAAAACCTCCTTGAATGTCACAAAAGTCTCGCGTTTGCGCCAGGGTCAACCCTTAGTTTTACGTCAAAGGAATTATATAAAAAGAAAGCTACCTAATGCAAGGAGAAAATCAAAAGGGCTGGATCACAGTTTTTGGAGTGTGAAAACTGGTAAAAATGAGTAAAACGTGTTACGCAAATCTTTAAAATCAGCTATATTAATTGGACATTGACCTATCTATAATTCCCATATAATTTAAATTATGTTAACTTTTGCTCTATGGCTGGATGGGACTAGGTGGGGCGTGTGTATGAGGCTAAGATAGGTCTCCAGGGTAATATACAAACCAAATAGCTTACAATAGAACCGATGTA
>DAOVHK010000156.1 GCA_030671905.1 Clostridia bacterium
ATGAGGGCAAAGATATGGAACCATGAGTCATCCTTGTGGCAGGTTCTGGAACAGGTCTTCGGAGTGAGTCATGCCCAGGTTCTCCCTTCAAGGATAGATGAGGAAAAGATTAAATTAACTTATATGCCACAAGAAAAATACGAGAGGTTAGAGCAGAAGATAGCCGGGAAGGGAGAGAAAGAAGTCTTCCTAAAGAGCCGTGCAATGATACGGGTAAGAGAGACTGGAGCAGAAAAGTGGCAGGTTGAGATTATACTGAATGGAGGTTATAACACACTCAGCGGTCTATTCTATCGGGCTTTCCACGAGCTAATCTATGCGATGATTCTGAATGTCCAGGGAAGACTGCCAGTTGAAGAGAAGGTTAACCGCGAGCTCGCTGGTTTAATCAATTACTATCTGGTTGCTGGCGGTATCTTTGAGAGACTGGATAGGGGAGTAGAATATACTTTAAGTCGTGAAATGATTAGGTTTATAAGGGAAGTTCCAGAGAAAGGATTAACCGAGGGAATCGTTCCTCTTCTTGTAAAAGCAATGCCTGCGCTGGTTGATATGGCTTCCGAAATTTCTACCTATGAGCCGATTGCTGGCTATGAAATTCGCCCCGAGGTTATGGACTTTGAGGGCATGGAAGTCTTTGCTTTCGATATACAAAGCCTGTGGAATGTGAAGGTTAGATTTGGAGAGGTAACTGTTGAGCCAAGGAGTCGCGCAGTGTTTAAAGTGATGGAGAATATCGTAAAGGTTGCCGAGAAAGAAGGAAAGGGCGACAAGATTAAGTTTGCTTTCGTTTCTAATGTTAGAGGCTTGAGTGGAGAAGTAATGGAGCAGATGCTTATTGACTATATGAGAGATTATGGATTGTCTCCAAAGGTTGGCGGTCAAATTATAGATGAGCGCTTGATACTGGATAGACGTGCTCTAAGACAGACGGGTAGACGAATAAGTACAAAGGATGTATATGATGCAGTTATCAGAGCCCTGGCGGGAAGAAAGGCTGAACTGGTCAGCGGAATAAAAGTGACCATCCTCACTGATAACCAGAAGAGATGGAGAGAAAGGATAAGAGAGGTCTTGTGGGTCATCCTAACACCCAAGAAGGGAGAGATGCTTTCCACAGCCACTGGTCTTGTGGTTGCTATTGAAGGTCGGGTCTCTCCATGGCTAAAGGCTTTCATAAAACAAAACTGGACTGATGAGAAAGAAGCAAAAAAATTGCTAAGAATACTTGAAACAGAACACACATTCACCGTACCAGCCACACCCGTTCCCAGAACATATTTAGACCGAATGCAAACGGAGAAGAAGATATATCGCATCCAGGCGTAAACAAGCGATGATATAAGGCAGAGTTTTTGCTCTGCGGCTACATATATTATTCTTGTAGCGGCAAAGCGTAAGCTTTGCCTTTCTTTTAACTAGGCGGCCACCCCGCTCAGGCGGGATAAACTGCGTGCCGCCCCTACATCAACAGAATTTAAATTGTTGACATTTACGATTTTTTCTGATAAATTATTTGCATTGTTATAAGGAGTAGCGGGACGATAACTCCGCGTTAGAAGGGACTGGGAATGAAACGATTAATTGGAACATTTTTTGCACTGTTTCTATTTTTAATGCCACTTTGCTCCTGTGTTGAAGAAGCAATTAGCCTGCCAGCCGATGCTCCTCAAGGGTCGGTCTCTTTGGCCAATTTCGACGAGCGTTCTAAGGAGAATTTGGAGTCCTATTGGGCAGAGTCAACTCAAGGTTGCATTCTCTCTTTCGGGTCAAATCGCCTGCAGGATAAAAAAGGTTCCTCGCTGAAACTCGATTACGACCTCAACCCTCCCAATAATAGCCTCAATGGCTTCCGCATTAAATTTAGGGAAAAAATCACTGACATCTTTGATGGGGTCGTATTCTATGTGAAAGGTGATAAGAAGGAGGGATTCACCACTAAATTCAATATAATTTTTAAGAGTAAGAAAGAGAGCGGAACCTACCCAGTAACGGGAGTGACCAGTTCCTGGAAACTGGTTCCCATCCTTTTTAGCGAAGTTAAAGGAATTAGTGACTGGTCCAAAGTAAGCGAACTGGAGATTCTTTTCGACTCAAAAGTTGTTACCAATCTGAGAGGAGCTATCTATATTGATGATGTTTTTCTCTCTCCGGGATCCGACCTGGAAACAAAGCAGGTTAAGTCATCAGATCTGGTTATAGGCGATTCTCGCACCGAGATACTGATAGATAATCTGAAAGGATTTCCAGAGAAGGTAGTAATAAAGAGAAATATTCCAAAGGGGGAGAGAGAATTTCTCCAGACTATAGCCAGGGATGCCTGGGGATACTTTCGGGATATAGTGGACAGGAAAAGGAATCTTCCCCTGAACTATATTCAGGTTGCGCCCAAAAAAGCAGTGGGTGATTATGTGAGCACTACAGATTTGGGTCTCTATTTTGTGTCAATTGTTTCTGCTTATGACCTGGGATTTATTGATAAAAAAGAAGCAGTAGAGAGAATAAAAGATAGTCTGGACACGGTGGAGAAATTAGAAAAAGCGCATGGCTTTATGTACAATTATTACGATACAACCAGACTTAACCCCACGAGTAATTTTATTTCTTTTGTAGATAGTGGATGGCTTATGATAGGTCTAATCATTATCCGTCAGGCTTTTCCTGAAGAGCTGGGAGACAGGTGTACCAGAATAATAGATTCCCGCGATTTTTCCTTCTTTTATGACCGTGCCCAGGGACAGATGCGCCACGGGTACCATCTCGATAATAAGAGATACTCTGAATACCATTATGGGGCTTTCTATACCGAGGCGAGGGCAATCAGCTTGATGGCTATTGGCAAAGGAGATGTCCCGCCAGAGCACTGGTTCAAGATATATCGCACCTTCCCTAGAGAGTGGACATGGCAGAATAAAGTTCCCGAGGGTATAGTTAAGAAATATTTAGGCATAGATATCTTTGAGGGTTATTATGAATATGACGGACTGAAGATAGTTCCCAGTTGGGGAGGGAGCATGTTCGAGGGGCTTATGCCCACTATGGTAGTTAAAGAGGCGGAGCTGGGTAAAAAGAATCTCGGTTTGAATAATTCAAGGTATGTTGAAGCACATATCAGATTTGCAAAGAAAAAGAAGTATCCGGTCTGGGGGGTGTCCCCGTGCACGATTCCGGGGGAAGGTTATGACGCATACGGAGTAAAAGATATAGGGTTGAGAGGTTACGATGGGGGGGTTGTTACTCCCCATGCCACCTTTCTGGCTCTGGAGCTTGTGCCCGAAAGGGCGATTGCCAATTTGAAAAAGTTTCTCCAGGTTTATCCTGATATATATGGAGAGTATGGGTTTTACGATTCAGTAAATGTTGAGACAGGGGAAATATCCAAGAAGTATCTATGTCTTGACCAG
>DAOVHK010000037.1 GCA_030671905.1 Clostridia bacterium
AACTTTTGGAAGATGATTATAAGGTATTAACTGTCACCAGTGACGAGGGGATAATTGGTGAAAAGGGAACATGTAAAAGGAAGATATTCTCGCCAGCAAGAGAGAAGAAAATTTTCTCGAATCGAGGATAACATTTTTATTTTCTGTAAATTGAAACACGATTACAGAATAATAGAGTGGATTACCAAGGATATTAGCGAGATGGGATTAAGATTTGAAAGTGATAAATTTGTTTCCCCTTCAACTTCTATAGAAATGGAAATATATCAACCCCTCGATTACCTTAAGAGTAGGATTGTCTCCATTTACGCCTTGGCGAATGTTGTCTGGGTCAAGGAAATAAAAAAAGGGGATAGATACAAAGGGAGTAACAGATATATTGGAGGGGTAAAATTTACTAAAATTAGTAAACAGGACAGAGGTATAATTGTCAATTATATGAAGGAAAAGTTTAAGAAGAGAGGCTGCTCTCCATAAAGTTTCCACTGTCCTGGCCTAAAGTTTGAGAAAAGTTACTTTGAAGTTGAAAGAGCAATTTGTATAGAGTAGATTGCCCAAAATGGGATTTGCTTACAGGAGAGGCAAATTTTTTTGCATATTTTTTTAAGTATTACTTCAAAATAATGCACTAATTGAAGCCACATCAAATTTTGTTGAGAAGAATTAGTAGTGGATGAGAGGTCTTTCTAACTTTTCCTGGGGGAAAGAAATGGGTATGGGAAATGAGAAGAGAGAAATAAGACTACAACAACTTCCACAAACAAAGCAACTATTGAAGTTGATCGGCAGGATTAAGTTGGCCGACCTTATGGAACTTAGCGAAAGCGATTTCGCTAAAACAATCAAAAAAATCGAGAACGACCCTCTGTTTAAAAAATTATTTTCTCCTTCTAACCGACAAGAAAAAGTGATTAGTTATCTTCGTTTCCCGCGAAGCGGGCTAGCAAAAAGCTTTTACGAACTTAAAGAGGATATAGCAGTAGATAGAAGTTCTCTCAATATTGAATCTTTTCTCGATAGCCGGAAAGAAGCTATTCCTGTTATTAAACGGTTGGGAATAGATAAATTCAAAAAATATTTTCTATATAACGATGGAGAATTGTCTTATAGAGATATTTCTTTAGCTTGTGATTTGGTGGAAAAAGAGGTAACCAAGATAATGACTCTCCTAGATGACTTCTCCATTCACAGCGAATTTTTTAATCCTTCAATGATTAATCTGGACAGGAATATGTCTTATTCAAAGATTGCTAAGATAGAAAAAGACGATTCCGGGGACTTTGTTATTAGTTTTTTCTCTCCCCATCTGGTTAAAGGTCGATATTGGATCAACTATGAAAAGTTGGCAGAGCTGAAGAATAGAGTTTTTAGCCAGGCTGAATTGAAAAAAATAGATAAACTCTTTTATACCTTAAAATCAATTAATACACGAAAATCCATTATTTACAAAGTTATCAGGAAGATTTTGAAAAAACAAGATGTCTATTTTGCTAGCGGTAATCCTAAGGATATCGTCTCGCTTTCCCAAAGGGAGTTAGCCCAAGAGATGAAGATTAATCCCAGTCTAATCAGTCGGGCAATTGCTCGGCGTAGTATAGAGACTCCCTGGGGAGAAGAATATCCGGTTAAATATTTTTTCCCCAGCAGGAAAAAAATAATAAAAAGACTAATTACTGATATTATTGATGATGGAAAATGTGTATATACCGATGAAGGAATTAGAGAAGAATTAAAAAAAGACTTTAACATAGATATGTCTCGACGTTCAGTAGCCAGTTATCGGCAGGAACTAAAAATAGATTCATCTTTAGAAAGAATTAAATCTTATAAAAATAATCTTTTGTCAGTATCGGAATTCGAAGAAAGTAATATAAACAAGAGAAAATAAAGCAATCATTTGTTTGATTAATGGGGGAAAAATGGGTGATAAAGCCAAAGGACAACTGACAAAAAGAGTGGAAAAACCGCCCATCCCAGAAAATATGATTTGCAAGTGGCAGGAGATAGTAAACCTAATGGCAGAAGTTATCGGGGTTCCTGCCGCACTTATCATGAAAGTCATACCTCCTCAGATAGAAGTTTTTGTGAGCAGCGCCTCAAAGGGTAATCCTTACAAAAGGGGTGAGAAGGAAGACTTGAATACCGGGCTATACTGTGAAAAGGTGATGAGGGAGCAGGAGAAACTGCTGGTTCCCGATGCAAGGAAAGATCCCCAATGGGACCACAACCCTGGCATCAAACTGGGAATGGTCTCTTATCTGGGGGTTCCACTGATGTGGCCCGATGGTGAGATCTTCGGCACTATTTGCGTGTTAGATAACAAAGAGAATCATTATTGTAAAACATACAAGAAACTAATAGAACAATTCAAAGGGATAGTAGAAACCGACCTGCAGATTATCGTAGACATTACCGAGCGCAAGAAAGCTGAGGGGGAAAAAAATAAACTTCTAAAAGCTATTGAGATAAACAGGGAAGCTGTAAATATTACATCCCCTGATACGACAATGATATATGCAAATGATGCAATGGATAAACTGTTTGGTTACAAAAAAGGGGAATTAATCGGAAAATGTGCATCAGTGTTAAATGCAGGACCGACACCGGAAGCAGTGGCGAAACGGATAGCAGATGCCGTAGAGAAAAAAGGTTTTTGGGAAGGAGAAATCCGTAACAAAAGAAAAGACGGCACAGAATTCATAAGCTATGTGAGAATAAGTGTGCTTAGAGATAAACAAGGCAAGATAATAAATTTCGTTTGCACCCAACACGATATTACCGAGCGCAAGAAAGCAGAGAAGGAAATAAAGAACTTGGCGAAATTTCCTTCCGAGAACCCCGCTCCTGTGATTCGCATTGCCATGAATGGGACTGTTTTATATTCTAATATGGCGAGCTCGTCTCTTTTAAAAGACTGGGGTTGTGAAATCGATAAATGTGTACCTGATAAATGGCGTCAACTGGTTGTGGATACTCTTGAATCTGGTTTAAAAAGAAACATTGAGATAGAACACAGGGGCAAAATTCTCTTATTTGAGGTTATCCCGGTGATTGATGCTAATTATGTTAATCTATATGGATGTGACATCACTGAGCGCAAGAAGATGGAGGAAGAAAAGGAAAAACTTCAGGCACAACTTGTTCAGTCAGCAAAAATGGCAGCAGTGGGTACTCTGGCAAGCGGTATAACACATGGATTTAGTAACCTGCTTCAGATAATGGTTGGACATGTAGCATTTGCCCAAAGAACAAAGAAGCGTGAAGATATGAAACATGCCTTAAATATAATCTTAGACACTTCTGATAGAGCGGCAAAGATTATTAAAGATTTATTGACTTTCTCAAAACCGGAATTGTCTGAAAAAGAACTATGTGATATTACTGAGCCAATAGAATCAGTACTATCGCTTGCGGAAGAGCAACTCAAAAAACATAATATCAAAGTGGTCAGGAAATACGAAAGAACTCCTGCGATAGAAGTAAATAAGACAGAGATGCAGCAAGTATTTCTGGTAATCGTTATTAATGCTCGCGATGCGATGTTACCCAAAGGCGGGAAGTTGGAAATATGTGTTAAGCAGGTCAAGGAAAATATAGAAGTAAGATTTAGTGATACGGGTAAGGGAATAGAAAAAGAGAATTTAAGTAAAGTGTTCGAACCCTTCTATACCACTAAAGGAACCTTGGGAGGTAGCACTGTGCCGGGAATAGGGCTGGGTTTGTCTGTTTCTTACGGAATTATACAGAGACATAGAGGCACGATTGAAGTTAACAGCCAGGTAGGGCAAAGAACCACTTTTACAGTCAAATTACCGATGAAAGAAGTAAGACCTAAAGAAAGGGTCATTGAAGAACAAAAGAAGAAAGAAATTGAAAATGCTCAATATATGAATATTTTGGTAATGGATGATGAACAAGAGATATGCAAAATACTCATTAACTGGTTATCTACTGAAGGACACAGGGTGAAATCTGTATTGACTGGAAGGGAAGCCATTGAACTGGTTAAAGATGAGTATTTTAATGTTGCCTTTTTAGATATTATAATGCCGGGAATTCCGGGTAATATTGTTCTTGAAGAAATAAAAAAAATCTCGCCAGAGACAAAAGTAGTAATGATAACAGGGAAATTAATGAATGATTACTTATTGAATAAGCTAATACAGAAAGGTGCTTCCGGGTGTATACAAAAACCATTTGGGATAAAAGAAATAAAAGAAACATTAGTTTAAAGAATACATATTTTGTGCCCAGAGCATAAGTGAGCAAAAGCCAATGAGTAAGAAAATAAATCTTTTTGTTGTTGACGATGAAGCAGGTTTTAGAGAATTAATGGTTAAAGCGATACCCAAAACTAAATATAATTTGGAAGTCTTTAGTAATGGAAGTGAAGTGCTTAAAGCAATAGAAAAAAAAGAATTTGATGTGGGGTTGATTGACATTAAGATGCCTGATATGGATGGCCTTGAATTATTGAGGAAATTCAGGACACAAAATATATTAACCGAGTTCGTAGTCCTTACCGGTCAGGCAAGTGTAGCTACTGCGATTGAATCAATGAAATTAGGTTGTTACGACTATTTGACCAAGCCGGCCAGGTTAGATGAGTTGGAAGCTGTTATACAGAAAGCATATGAAAAAAAGGCCATCAAGAAAGAAAACATTATTTTAAAAGAAGAATTACAGATTAAAGATAAATACTATGAAATGGTTGGGGAAAGTTCAAAGATGGGATCGATTTTTTCCTTAATTGATAAAGTAGCTAAAACTTCTTCCCCGATTCTGCTTATCGGTGAAAGCGGAACTGGCAAGGAATTAGTAGCAAAAGCCATTCATAAGAACAGTAATAGGAAGGACAGACCATTTATAGTTGTTGATTGTGCTTCTCTTTCAGAAAACCTGTTAGAAAATGAATTGTTTGGACACGAAAAAGGGGCTTTTACTGACGCTTCATCTATGAAGCGAGGATTGTTTGAAATAGCCAATGGAGGAACGTTATTCATTGATGAAATCGGTGAAATGAAATTGACTACACAGGCAAAACTACTACGAGCCATAGAGACTCATCAATTCCGCCGGTTAGGAGGGATCAAACAGATACGAGTAGATGTTAGAATCATAACGGCCACTAATCGAAATTTAGTTGAAGATGCGAAAAACGGGAATTTTCGGAAAGATTTATATTACCGGTTAAACGTTGTTACTATCAATCTGCCACCTTTAAGGGAACGAAAGGAAGATATCTCATTATTAGTAAAACATTTCATGGCTAATAGTCAGGTTGCTACAACAAAGAAAAAGGTTAGCCAGGAATTTATGAAAACTCTAATGGAATATGACTGGCCGGGAAACGTAAGAGAATTAGCCAATGTTGTTGAACGTGCATTAATAATTTCTGTAGATGAATATATCACGCCTGCTGATTTGCCGATCGATTTTTGCAGACTACCGGCAGGTTATTCCTACCCCTCAGATAAAATGGGCTTGAGTAAATTGTTAAAAGACTTTGAAAGAGATGCCATCATCAAAGCTCTTAGGGAATGTAAAGGCAATAAGATAGAAACTGCCAAGTCTTTGAGGTTAAGTAGATCGAAGTTGTACAGAAAATTGAAAGAATACCGCATTATGTAACTATTAACACAAATTATTCGGCCATTTTACAACTCTTTTATCATTATTAGAACAGTTGTAGCAAATTTGAGAAAGTGATGAATTTTCGCAAGAAATGAGTGATATTCATAAAGGAAATAATAATTCTGTGTCAGTAATGAGACACTGCTGGGATAAAATAAATATCACTTAACCACCACAATTCCATACCTGCCTTATAGAAGTTCTCCTTAAACACGCATCTTTCGAAAAAATCTTAAAGTAGTTCTTTAAACTCCCCGCTTCTCCTGGCAGATAAATTGCTACGTATTAACTAAATAGGTAAATATTTATCTTATTGATAAATTCATCAAGAAGTTTAAACAGTAAACTTCAACAGGTAGAGTTACGTTTAAAAAGGCATCTTAATTTTGACAAAAAGAGATGAAAAATGGAATTTGGTCAACGAATTAAAGAGATTAGAATTAAGAAAAAGTTCACGTTAGAGGAACTGGCTAAGAGAACAGGTGTGAGTGCTAGTTTTCTTTCACAGGTTGAAAGGGGGATAGTATATCCTTCAGTAGAGAGCCTCAAGAGAGTTGCTATTGCTTTGCAGGTGAAATTAGACTATTTTTTCAAAGAAGAAAAAGTCTCTCATAAAACTATTGTAAAGAGAAATAAAAGAGAAAGATTTTTTTTAAAAGATTCTAATGCATTTGTAGAGATACTAACTTCCAGTGGAATCGAAGTTTTAATGGAGCCATTAGTCTTTACATTACAGCCAAAAGGTCATACCGGAAAGCAGTTGAGTATGCATGAAGGGGAGGAGTTTGGTTTAGTTCTTGAAGGAAAGATTAAAGTGCAAATTGGAAAGGAATTTTACACATTAGAACAAGGCGATAGTATCTCCTTTGACTCTATGCTTCCACATAAGTTCAGGAACATTGGTAATGGTAAAGCAAAGGTCCTCTGGGTAGTTTTTTCTCCCCGAAGAATTATGTAACTTACCTCGTATATCAGGCGAAATTGCCGCATATTTTGAGAGGCATACAAGGTGAATGGTGAAGATAAGACAAAAGAACAACTCATCGAAGAATCAGGGAAAATGCGCCAGCAGCTTACTGAATTGGAAACATTAGAAACCGAGCGCAAGAGGGGGCACCCTCCCTCTAGGGAGGACTCCAGAGGCTCGGACTCTTTCGGAGCTTCAGCTTGCATAAACGCGTCTATATAACGCTCCGATAAATCGGAGCTACTCCTAAACACAGACTAAAGTCTGTGGCTATCTTCTTATTTAGAAAAGTGCAGGTCTTACATTTCTTTTGGTAATTTTCCAAAAATGTAGTGGTCAATAACATTATGAAAAAAATAGATGTGCTTTTACTCAATTTCGGTATAGAAAATATCATACAACCATGGGTTGATAGAGATATGCTCTATGCTATTTATACAGGAGAGAAGATTGAGGAAGTAGAACAAGTTTATAAAAATCGTAAATTTGACCTGATTTTCCTTAAAATATCAGAGGGCGTAACTGAAGGTTTTCGTGTATTGGATTACTTTAAAGATATTTCTCCGCATTCTAAAATAATAGTAGTTTCAGAAAAACCAAATTTTCAGGATGCATTTCAGTATTCAAAATATGGGGCTGATGATTTCCGTGCGATGTTTAGAAATTCCCTTGAATTTATAAGTTTTATAAGGTGTTCTGGTCAACAAGCTATTGTAGATAATATAAAAGTTAAATTTACAAATGTATTTCGAAAGGATGCTTTATTATCGTTACTTATGGCGATAACCGAAACAGCTTTAGCATGTCTGGTGAAGACAAAAGGTCAACATGAAACTATGGACCATATGGAAGGAGTTTCACAATATGTTCGTTTAATTTGTGAAAAATTAGGGAAGAAGAAAGATTATAGTGAAATTTTTAACCAAAAATATATTGAGTATATATATCTTGGAAGTAAGCTACACGATATTGGCAAGATAAATATACCCGAAAGGATAACTATGAAACCATACTCTCTTACAAAAAAAGAATTCGAAATATTAAAAACTCATACTCATTATGGATATGAAATGTTATCCACAATTGAGCAAGGCGTGGAGCATGATTTGCACGAATTTTTTAAGATAACAAGAGAAATAGCGCTTTATC
Organism: Clostridia bacterium; assembly: GCA_030671905.1. Taxonomy (GTDB): domain Bacteria; phylum UBA6262; class WVXT01; order WVXT01; family WVXT01; genus WVXT01. The sequence continues at coordinate 7,751 of DAOVHK010000037.1, forward strand.
ACCATGAAAATTACGACGGAACAGGCTATCCATATGGCTTAAAAGGTAAAGATATTCCTCTTTCTGCAAGAATTTGTGCCTTAGCAGATGCATATGATGCTCTTACGTCGTATAGGCATTATAGAGGGGCGTTTTCTCATGAAAAGATACGTGATATTGTATTCCATAAACAAAGTCATAAGTATGACCCGGATATTCTGAAAATATTCAGGCAATATAATAAAGAATTTAAAGAAATATCCTCTGTTTTTAGAAAAAATGCAGAAACATATTCTCATAAAAGAATAAGAATACAATGTGCCTGGTGCAAGTCACTATTTATTTTTGACAAATGGTTGCCTTACAACGAAATCCTTTATGGTTCTCATGTTATGTGTCCAGAATGTCATAAGAAACTTCAGAAAAAAATCGGTAATGTAAATTACTGAATCAGGAATTTTTATGGCTAAGGGAAAAAATATTCTAATAATTGGTGGTGAAGAATTTATAGGGAAAAATCTAAAAAAAGAACTGCTGCAAATGGGATACAATGTGGAGGAAGTTTTTGATGGAGATACTGGTCTGGAAGAGTTAGAAAATGGAAAGTTTCAAGTTGTCTTGTTAAGCTCGGAATTGCCGCACATAGAGGGAAACAGGATTCTGAGAAGTATCAAGGAGACACATCCCCTTAGCGAGGTTATTGTGCTTGGCGAACATAGCACGATGCGCTCAGCTTTTGATTCAATGCGTTTAGGTGCTTACGATTATCTGAGCAGACCTTTCGATTTAAATCAAGTAATCTCCACTGTTGAACGAGCCATTGAGCATTGTAAGAAGCATAAGAGTAGGCGCGAGGGAAATGGGAAATTGTCACGCCGAAGTCTCCCTTCTGACATGGTGGGAGAGAGTTCGGCAATGAAATCGATTTTGGATTTGGTCCAGAAAGTAGCTCCCACTGATTCTGCTGTCCTTGTTCAAGGAGAAACAGGCACCGGTAAGGGATTGATAGCTAATGCTATCTATAAGAATAGTTCGCGTTGGGATGAATCCTTCATTGTAATCAATTGTAGTGCTATCCCTGATACTCTTTTGGAAAGTGAGCTTTTTGGATATGAAAAAGGCGCTTTCACTGACGCTACTCGTTTGAAACGCGGTCTTTTAGAGACAGCTAATGGCGGGACTCTATTTTTGGATGAAGTCAGTGAAATAAGCCCAAGTTTACAATCTAAATTATTGCGAGTGGTGGAGACCGGAGACTTTCGCCGTTTAGGCAGTAACCAGGAAATCCAGGTTGACTTAAGAATCATTTGTGCTACTAACAGGGATTTATATAAAGAGGTTGCTTCTCGTCGGTTTAGGGAAGACCTTTATTATCGCTTAAGTGTAGTGACTATAAATGTTCCCCCTTTGAGAGAAAGACCAGATGATATACCTTTATTAGTTAATTTCTTTTTAGATAATTTAAAAGTTTCCGGTAAAGGGAAAAAAACAATTTCTCCAGAAGCACTGGAAATGTTGAAGGAATATGATTGGCCGGGAAATATTCGTGAACTACGCAATGTGATTGAAAGGGTAATAATTTTAACCGAACGAAATAGTATTGAAGTTGCAGATCTGCCACCTATCATTCAGAAACATAAGACTGTGAAGCAATTATTTTTAATGCCTCCTGAGGAGAGATATCTTACTCTTGAGGAAATGGAAAAGATGTATATAGAAAAGGTATTAGAACATTGCCGTGGACATCGCAGTCGAACAGCAGAGATTTTAGGTGTCACTCGCCATACCTTATATAATAAGCTCAAACATTTTGGAATTGATGAGAAAAAAATCGCCTCTTTTAAATCCTTCCGAAAAAAACAACCCTCCTAATTTGGTAAATAATTCAACATTTTGCCAAATCATTGCGCAACTTATCAATATTTATCGTCGGCAAATTCACCTCTTCTTGCATCATTTATGTAAAAAGATTACTCATTTTAATTGGCATTCCCGATATACAATTATTGAGCCAATTAAACTCAGTTTATACCCTGTTTTCATCCATTTTATCGTCGGGAATCTAATATCGATAAGACACTCAGCTTTTATCAATAAATTCCTATGGCAAGAAAATTGCCTCCTGACCGAGTAGAGACAACTCTAAATTGAAAAGGAGGAAAGATGAGAGAGAGATTGTTAAAGAAAGTGCAAGTAGCTTCCGGAAAGACAGCAGGGATAATAGCCAGAGAAACGTTAGCAGTGGCTAAGAGAGCCGGCACTATGCCCTGTCTCATCAAGACGAAAACAGCTGAAGCAATTTGGGTGGGCGGAAAGACATTAAGAATCAAAAGGTTAAAAAGTGACCTTAAGAAATGGGAAAAGAAAAGAGGAGCTACCTTCACTAAAATGGGCGAGGTGATATTTAAATTAATAGGAAGAAAAGTAAAAAACGTCTGGCAGAGAAGAGAAATAAAGCATTTAATTGGTAAATTGAGAAATTACGGCAATGCGATAAGGAAGATAAAAGCACAAATCACCCAAGTGGAAAAAATTAGTGAAGAACAGATTAGTTACCACCAGGCCATCCTTAATTTAAGTTCAAAAGAAAAAGATGTTCGTCTGGGAGCAGTGAAATCTTTAGGCCAGTTAGGCGACAAAGACATTATTCCCATTTTAACTAAGAAACTGGAAGACCCTGATTTACTGGTCCGTCAGGAAACTATGCGGGTACTGCACAAAATAATTGACCGGGAATATCCACAGCATAGACTCAGTGGGTCGGGGCCCGGTTAAGAAGGGGGTAAACAGAGTGGATAAAATGAAAATAGCTATTCCCTCAGATGACGGCAAAAGTATTTCCCCCCATTTTGGGAGATGTTGCTGTTTTATCATTTATGAAGTTGAAGGCAACAAAGTTAACAATAGAACAATTAGGGAGAATGTTTGTTGCCCACACCGAGCCAATATCTGTCCCAAAACGGTATCGGTTCAAACAAGGGAATTTGTAGAAAAAATACGTAATGAAGCGGTTTCAGAGATTCGTGATTGTCAGATCCTAATCGGAAGATATATGAACCAAAGTGCAATTGATAATCTCAACAGTCACAATATTAGAATTATCCTGGTTGATGAAAAAGATGCCGATGTTGCAATAGAGAAATATTTACTGGGGATATTGGTAGAAATTCAAAATCAACAATTTTGTATGTGTTGTCAAGCTAACTGTCTAAAAATATCAAACCGGGAGTGAGATATGGCTAATCATCCGTATCGAGGTTTGGCAGTCGTTCTTTCTTTTCTCTTACCGGGGCTGGGACAGATTTATAATCAACAGTTTGCCAGAGGAACAAGATTTATTATTGCCTATATCATTTCCTGGGCATTGTCTTTTATTGTTATTGGGTGGTTCTTTTTAGTTATTGTCTGGATTTGGTCAATGGTCGATGCTTATCAATCTACAGGGAGAGTAACTCCCCCTCCTCGCCGTCCCCCCCGGGGGTAGCGGAGCAAAACCGGGGGACGGCGAAGCACGCTATGAACACTTTGCAGTTTCATACCCCATTTATCCTCGCTCTGATTTGCCATATTTCCATGCTGAAGGATGAGGTTGGTAGAAATGGAGTTTCTAATGAAGTAAAGGGGAAAAAGAATGCGTTCGATAGCTTTAATCAATCAAAAAGGTGGTGTGGGTAAAACAACCACGGTAGCGAATCTGGGAGCTTGTTTAGCTCAGTTGGGAAAGAAAGTGTTGGTGGTAGATTTAGACCCACAGGCTAATTTAACTATCCATTTGGGAATCAAAAGTAACGAATTAGAATGTTCGATTTATGACCTTCTATTGTGGAAGACTAAGGCAGAGGAAGTAATTATTCCCACTGGAGTTGAGGGTTTAAATATTATTCCTGCTAATATCGACCTTTCCCGAGCAGAAATTGAACTGGTTAATATGCCCAGCAGGGAGACAATACTCAAAGACCGGCTTTTCTTGACGTTTAAAAAATACGAC
>DAOVHK010000016.1 GCA_030671905.1 Clostridia bacterium
AAAGGATTTATTGATCTCCTGGGGTTGCCTTTGGAAGTGAAAGCATTGATAGATAAAAAGGAGTAGCGAAACTTGTTTCGCGATTAATTAACGCAGAGCAAGCCAACGCACCGCAAGCGGTGCTACTCCAATTATTGGAGGGTTTATGAAAAATAAGAAATCAAAAAAGACTGATACTTCTGGTTTCACAGCTTCCATATCTTTCGACAGGAGATTGGCACCTTACGATATTGAGGGAAGTATTGCCCATTGTAAGATGCTGGTAAAGTGCAAAATTATCTCCAAAAGCGAAGGAGATAAGATTCTTAAAGGATTGAGGGAAATCGAAGAGGAAATTAGCAAGGAAAAATTTAAATTTCTTCCTCAAGATGAAGATATCCATATGGCTGTTGAAAGGAGATTGATTGAGAAAACAGGAGAGTCTGGAGGCAGACTGCACACTGCCAGGAGCCGCAACGACCAGGTTTCCCTTGATATGAGAATGTATTTAAGAGATGAGATAAAGAAAATTTCTGCACTTATAGAAAATCTGCAGGATTCTATAGTTAAATCATCTGAGAGGAATATGGAAGTAATAATGCCAGGATTTACTCATCTGCAACATGCTCAGCCAGTCCTTTTTTCACATCATCTAATGGCATACTTCTTTATGCTGAAACGAGACAGGGAGAGATTTGCAGATTGTCTGAAGAGAGTGAATGTGTTGCCTTTGGATGCGGGAGCTTTAGCAGGCACGAGTTCTTCCATTGATCGGGAGTTTGTTGCCAGGCAATTAGGATTTTCTTCGATCAGCGAGAACAGCATAGATACTGTCTCCGATCGCGATTTTGTAATTGAGTTTTTGTCAGTCGGGGCAATGCTGATGATGCATTTTTCCAGGTTGGCAGAAGAATTGGTTATTTGGTCCTCGCCAGAATTCTCTTTTATCGAGATGGATGAAGATTTCTGTACTGGTTCTTCCATTATGCCCCAGAAGAAGAATCCCGATGTTGCTGAACTCATCCGGGGGAAGACTGGCAGGATTTACGGGAATCTCCAGTCCCTGCTTACGGTAATGAAGGGACTTCCCCTCTCTTATAATCGGGATATGCAGGAAGATAAAGAAAGATTATTCGATACTGTGGATACTCTGAAAAATGTCCTGACAGTTTTATCACCACTTATATCATCGCTCAAATTGAATTCAAAAAGGATGCTCTCGTTAGCTAAAGAAGGGTATGCGAATGCCACTGATGCAGCCGATTATTTGGTCAAAAAGGGAGTTCCCTTCCGAAAGGCTCATCGGCTTATAAGAGATATTGTCCTCTACTCTATGGGAAGAGGCAAGTCTTTGGAAGAGCTAAGTGTTAAGGAATTGAAAGTTTTTTCACCTCTATTTTCCGAAGATTTTTTTGATGTTATTAATATAAAAAGGTGTGTAGAGTCCCGCAAGTCTCAGGGAGGAACTGCTCCTGAGAAAGTAAAGAACCAGATTAAGAAGTCAAAAGTTAAGGAAAAACAAGAATGAGACATTTTAGTTACAGGAATGGGCATCTCTTCTGTGAGGGAGTTTCTGTAGAGAAGATAGCTGGTGAAGTGAGGACGCCTTTCTACCTTTACAGTCACCGGACTCTTCTGGAGAATTACCGAAGTTTCCACAGTGCTCTGGGAAAGATAAGACACCTCGTATGTTGTGCATTTAAGGCAAACTCGAACTCTACTCTATGCAAAATTTTGGCTGATGCCGGTAGTGGCGCTGATGTGGCTTCATTGGGAGAACTCAAGCAAGCTCTGCAACTGGGCATTCCCGGTCGGAAAATTATCCTCAATGGAAACGGCAAGACAATAGAAGAGATGGAGTTAGCCATTAGGTCGGACATTCTAATGATTAATGTAGACTCATTCGAGGAATTGGCTCTACTTAATCGGGTTGCTGTGAGATTGGGGAGAAAAGCGAGAATTGCGCTGAGAATTAATCCTGATGTCGAACCCCACACACATCCCTATATTGTCACCGGAGTGAAGAAGGGCAAGTTTGGTTTCGAATTAGCCAGAGCAGTTGAAGGTTATAAACTGGCAAAGAGGTTGGGAAGTCTGGAAATCTGTGGTATTCATATGCACATTGGCTCCCAGATCACAACGATAGAGCCCTTTATTAGAGGACTGAAAAAGCTCATTACTGTTTCCGATAAGCTGAAAAAGATTGGAATAAATCTTGATTATGTGAATGTGGGAGGAGGTTTAGGTATAACTTATTGGAATGAGAGACCGCCTACACCTGCCAGTTATGCGCGTGCCTTGATACCTCTGATTAAAAAGATTAGTTCCAGGGGAATCTTTGAACCGGGAAGAGCTATAGTGGGCAATGCAGGGATTCTGGTAACCAAAATTCTTTATATAAAAGAGATGTTTTCCAAAAAATTTGTTGTGGTTGATGCAGGAATGTCCGATTTTATCAGGCCGACTCTGTATAATGCTTACCATGAGATAAAGCCAGTTAAACTCGAGGAAGTAGCAAAAGGGAGATGGCAACTGGAAAGGCCTTCCCTTTGGCCTCCGGGTACGAGAAAGATAATGGTGGCTGATATAGTAGGTCCCATTTGTGAGTCGGGTGATTTTTTTGCTAAGGACAGGACTCTACCTAAAGTATTTACGGGAGACCTTTTAGCTGTATTCTGTGCTGGTGCTTATGGGTTCACTATGTCTTCTAATTACAATTCTCGTTGCCGGCCTGCTGAGGTTTTGGTCAGAAAAGAAAGATATAATATTATACGAAAGCGAGAGACCTATCAGGATTTAACTAAAGGAATGTAGCTGTCCCGATGAATCAGGATGGTCGCCCAAAAGAAGGAATGACATTGAGAAGACGTTCAATCTCTTTTACAAAGATGGAAAGCGGGGGCAACGATTTTATAATTATTGATAATAGGAAGAAGATACTCCCTCGCGCGCTCTCCAAACTTGCAGTTAATCTCTGCCAGAGGCGCTCTTCAATTGGCGCTGATGGGTTAATTCTTCTGGAGAGAGCAGAGAAAGCTGACTACAAAATGCGAATTTTTAATCCCGATGGCAGTGAGCCGGAAATGTGTGGCAATGGTGCCAGGTGCCTTGCTAAGTTTGCATTTATTAAGGGAATTGCTTCGGCAAACACAGTCATGGAAACCAAAGCGGGAAATGTGGGAGCACAAGTTAAAGGTAAAAAGGTGAGGGTGAGATTGGGTAATCCCTCGGATATAAATCTGAATTTTAAGATTTCCCTTAAGCCTCGTGGTTCTCAAAAAGTTAACTTTATTAACACTGGCGTTCCCCATGCGGTAGTCTTTGTTCCTGCTCTGGAAAAGGTTGATGTAAAGAATTTGGGACGGGCGATTCGTTACCATCAAAGATTTGCTCCCTGTGGAGCGAATGTAAATTTCGTTACCTTACAAGGGAGAAACTCTATTTATATCAGAACATATGAGCGAGGAGTAGAAGATGAGACTCTTGCTTGTGGCACGGGTGCTGTTGCTTCGGCTTTGATTTCAGGCTTGCAGGGGAAAGTATCTTCTCCTGTGGAAGTTCATACTCGAGGTGGGGAGACCTTAAAAGTAGAATATGTAATAAAAAAAAATACGAAAGGAATAGAAAAGTTCAAAGGTGTTTGGCTTGAGGGTGAGGTTAGAGTAGTTTATGAAGGAGAGGTAGAGGTTTAAGGATTATAATATAGGAGGTGTGAGAATGTTTTCAGGTTCCTTTGTGGCACTGGTAACACCGTTCAGGAATAATCGGGTTGATGTGGAGAAACTCAAAGAACTAGTGGAGTTTCATATTAAGAAGGGAACATCAGGCATTGTTCCCTGTGGAACCACGGGGGAATCGCCGACTCTTTCGCATGAGGAACACAGACTAGTCATTGAGACTGTGATTAAGGCAGTTAATGGCCGTATAAAAGTTATTGCCGGCACGGGTTCCAATAATACAAATGAGGCAATTGAACTGACCCGGTTTGCTAAGGAAGTGGGAGCCGATGGATGTTTGGTTATTACACCATATTATAATAAGCCAACCCAGAATGGTCTCTATTTACATTTTAAAAAAATTGCCGAAACTGTGGATATTCCTATTATTATGTATAATGTGCCAGGACGAACTGGCATCAACATGCTTCCCTCTACTGCGGCGAAATTGTCTAAGATCAAAAATATTATAGGGTTGAAAGAAGCTAGTGGCAATATTACTCAGATAAGTCAGATTGTTAGGGAGTGCGTCGAGGAATTCGATGTCCTTTCCGGAGACGATGCTATGACTTTCCCCATCCTGGCTGTTGGTGGCAAAGGGGTAATTTCCGTAGCTGCCAATATTGCACCTGCGGAGGCGGCAGGACTTGTAGAAGCATTTAACGGAGGAGATATTAATAAATCCAGAAAGATACATTTGAAGATGCTTCCTCTCTTTGAGGCTATGTTTTATGAAACAAATCCTATTCCTGTGAAGACATCGATGAACCTCATGGGGATGATTTCTGATGAGATCAGGTTACCTCTATGTAAGATGTCTGAGGAAAATTTAAAAAAGTTAAAAACCACACTGAAAGAGTATAAACTTATCTAAAAGGAATTCCGTAAGGAGACGTTAGTTTGGATTTCAGGGGGAACTTATGGTTAAAGTAATTGTCTGCGGTGCTTGTGGAAGAATGGGTCTAAGGATTATCGATATTCTCAGCCAGGATGAAGAGACAGAACTGGTGGGAGCTATTGAGGCAAAAGCCCACAAGGCTTTAGGAACTGAAGTCATACCCAAAGTTAAAGTGACCGATAATCTGGAGAAAATTATCGACAGAGCAGGAGTGGTCATTGACTTTACAAATCCACAGGTGAGTTTAGAGAATTTAGAAATTGCCTCAAAGTTTAACAAAGCTATGGTCATAGGCACTACCGGCCATACAGAACAAGAGAAGAAATTGGTCATAGAGAAAGCAAAAACCATTCCTCTCCTTATGGCTCCCAACATGAGCCTGGGAGTAAATCTTCTATTTAAATTGGTTGATGGTGTGGCAAGGTCACTTAAGGGTTATGATGTAGAGATTATTGAAGCTCACCATAATCGGAAGAAAGATGCCCCTTCAGGCACAGCAGCGAAATTGGGAGAGACTATTGCGCAAGCGCTAAACTTGAATCTTAAGGAAGCAGGAGTTTATGGACGAAAGGGGGTGGTTGGCCCACGAAAGCCTCAGGAGATAGGAATGCATGCTGTGAGGGCTGGGGATATTGTGGGTGATCATACGGTTATTTTTGCTGGAACGGGTGAGAGGCTGGAATTGACCCATCGGGCGCATAGCCGAGATTGCTTTGCTCGAGGAGCAGTAGAGGCTGCAAAATGGATTATCAGGCAACCACCAGGATTTTATGATATGCAGGATTTCCTGGGTTTGAAAGGAATTAAAAGATGAAATTCGACTATTCCCAGAGACTATCACAGTTACCTCCCTATGTTTTTATTGAGATTGACCGAAAGAAGAAAAAGGCTATTCAACAAGGTGTAGATATTATAGATTTCGGTGTAGGGGATCCAAACTTACCTACACCTCAACATATCAGAGATGCTATGAAGAGGGCTATAGATGAGCCCAAATACCAGAGATACCCTTTTGGCCCGGGACTGTTAGAGTTTCGCCAGGCAATTGCCCGCTGGTACAAAGTCCGTTTTGGCGTAGAATTGAAGACTGAGAGTGAAATTCACGCTTTAATCGGTTCCAAGGAAGGGCTTGGACATATTCATCTGGCATTTGTTAACGCAGGTGATGTGGTTCTCTGTCCGGAACCGGCTTATCCTGTCTACAATATAGGGACAATCTATGCCGGAGGGACATCCTACTTTATGCCTTTATTGGAGGAAAACGATTTTCTGCCGGATTTGGATTCAATTCCCCAAGAGATAACCACGAAGACCAAGATGATGTTTATCAATTATCCGAACAATCCCACTGCAGGCTGTGCCCATAGAGATTTTTTCAGAAAAGTAATCGAATTTGCCAGAAAACATAACATTATTGTGGTAAATGACGCAGCCTATTCGGAGATATATTATGAGGGGAAGAAACCCATAAGTTTCCTGGAACTTCCCGGTGCAAAGGAAGTGGGGATTGAATTCCATTCTTTATCCAAGACTTATAATATGACAGGCTGGCGGATCGGCTGGGCTTGCGGGAATCGGGATATACTCAAAGGTCTATCTATGGTGAAGGAGAATATCGATTCTGGTGTTTTTGGTGCTGTTCAAGCTGCATCGATTGAGGCTTTGAATGGACCCCAGGACTGCGTGGATGAAATGCGTCGTATATACCAAAAGCGCCGCGACCTCCTAATTGAAGGATTAAGGAAAACCGGCTGGAAAGTCAAAAGCCCGGAGGCGACATTCTACATTTGGGCAAAAGTTCCTAAAAGCTATTCCTCGCTCCAGAGCGTGGAGAAGCTCTTAGAGGAAACAGGTATTCTTTCTACTCCAGGGAACGCACTTGGTCCTTCTGGAGAGGGATATGTGCGCTTTTCTCTGACAGTGGATGAGAAGAGGATAAAAGAGGCGGTGGAAAGACTGAGTGCGATTAAATGGTAAAACAAGAGATTTATATTGCTCTTGGTTCCAATCTTGGAGACCGATTAGCGAACATAAGAAAGGCAATTGAATTAATGAAAGAAGAAAGGATAGAAATTATAGACGAGTCTTCCATATACGAGACAGAGCCCGTGGGCTACAAAGAGCAAGGTTGGTTCTTGAATTCCGTAGTGAAGGGGAAGACAGAACTCTCTCCCAGAAGACTCTGGGAAAGATTGGAGAAGATAGAAAAGTCGATGGGGAGGGAAAATGAGATAAAATGGGGACCGAGAATAATCGATTTAGATATTCTCTTTTATGAAAATAAAATCTTAAATGGTAAACAGTTACAGATTCCCCATTCTGAATTACATAGGAGGAAGTTTGTTCTGGTTCCTCTTGAAGAGATCGCCCTAGAATTGGTTCACCCGGTTCTTAAGAAGACGATTTCGGAGTTATTGAGAGACTTAAAAGATAATTCACAGGTCGAACTTCTGCTGAGACAATGAGAGTAATCAGGAAAAATTCTATAATGCAAAAGGTTGCTGACAAGATTCGAGAAGAAGGCAAGTCGATTGGTTTCGTTCCCACAATGGGAGCACTTCATCAAGGACACCTTTCCCTAATGCAAAAGGCAAGAAGGGAAAATAACATCCTGATTATAAGTATGTTTATTAATCCTACCCAATTCGGCCCTGGAGAAGATTACAAGAGGTATCCCCGTCCTTTCGAGAAAGATAAGTCGCTTGCTCAGAGAGAAGGTGTGGATATAATTTTCTGTCCTTCTGTTTCCGAAATGTATGGGAAAGGATATTCTACTTATGTAGAAGTAGAGAAGTTTTCGAAAAGTCTTTGCGGGTTGTTCCGGCCAGGACATTTCAGGGGTGTGGCCTCAGTAGTCTGTAAACTATTCAATATTGTAAAACCCGATGTTGCCTATTTTGGACAGAAGGATTATCAGCAGCTAAGAATCATAAAGAGAATGGTCGAAGATTTAAATATGGAAGTTGAAATAAGAGAATGTGCCATTGTTCGTGAGCCAGACGGATTGGCCATAAGTTCTCGCAATTCTTACCTTTCTTCTCAAGAGAGGGAAGAGGCTTTCTCATTATACAGAGCGTTGAAGTGTGCGAAATCGTTGATAAAGACGGGAAGTTCCATTTCAGATATAGTTTCTGAAATGGAAAAAATTATCCAGAGAGAATCCCACGCTAAGATAGACTATATAGAAATTGTTGACCCTCTAACCTTAGAAGATGTGAAGACAATAAGGCCAGGAAAAAAGGTTCTGGTTGCTCTGGCTGTCTGGATTGGCAACACCAGATTGATAGACAATATGCTTGTTAAAAGAATATAGCTGTCCTGATGTATCGGGATGGTCGCCCGAAGGCGGGAAAGTGGAAAGTAGAGAAGAAATCCTAAAAGAAATTGAAGAGTTGAAACATAGGCGAAATGCCATCATTCTCGCTCATAATTATCAAATAGGAGAGATTCAGGATATTGCTGATTTAGTTGGCGATTCTCTGGAATTGAGCCGGAAAGCAGCTGCCACTGACGCAGACACTATAGTTTTTTGTGGTGTTTTGTTTATGGCTGAAACCGCAGCCATTCTTTCGCCAGAAAAGAATGTTCTTCTCCCTGATTTGAAGGCGGGATGTCCCCTCGCTGATATGATTTCCCGAGAAACGCTGAAGATGTTAAGAGAGGACCATCCTCAAGCGCCGGTGGTCACTTATGTCAACTCTTCAGCAGAAGTTAAGGCAGAAAGTGATATCTGTTGCACTTCAGCCAATGCAGTTAAAGTGGTCAATTCTCTTCCTCAAGAAAAGATTATTTTTGTCCCTGATAGAAATCTGGGGCACTGGGTAGCTCGCTCGACTGATAAAGAGTTAATCTTATGGGAGGGGTTTTGTCCTACCCATGAGGTATTGAGAAAGGAAGATGTCCTGAAAGTAAAGAAGGCTCATCCACAGGCAAAGTTTGTTGCTCATCCCGAATGTCTGGAGGAAGTATTAGATTTGGCTGACCAGGTTGCCTCTACCAGTGGAATACTAAGTTTTGCCCGGGAAACTTCTGCTAAAGAATTAATAATAGGCACGGAAAACGGTATGTTATACCGTTTGAGAAAGGAGAACCCGGATAAAAAATTCTATCCTGCCAGCGAGAAGATGGTATGCCCTAATATGAAATACCACACTTTAGAGAAAGTTCGTGACTCCCTCAAGGAGATGGTTCATCTTATTAAAGTCCCTGAAGAAATTAGAGCCGAGGCTTACGAGAGCATAAACAGGATGTTAGAGCTGAAGGTTGGCAGTAAGGATTGAGAATGTAGCTGGAGAGCGAAGCTCTTATTAGAAAAGGAGTAGCGAAGCAGAGCTTCGCAATTATGACGTCCCGATTAATCGGGACTACTCCTATTAGAGGAGAATTGTGGAAGTAAAGACCGATTTTTTAGTGATAGGAAGCGGTGTAGCCGGCTTGAGTTTTGCCCTTAAAGTTGCCGCATGGGGAAAAGTGACAGTGGTAACTAAAAGGGAAATTGAGGAGTCAAACACAAAGTATGCTCAAGGAGGAATAGCTTCGGTCTGGAGTCAAGAGGACTCATTTGATGCGCACATTCAGGATACTCTGGTTGCCGGGGATGGACTTTGCCATCCTGATGTAGTGGAGACGGTGGTCAAAAATGGCCCGGATAGAATTAGAGATTTAGCTAATTGGGGAGCAAATTTTACTTTATGGGAGAAAGATAAAACAAAATATGACCTTGCTCGTGAAGGTGGTCATTCCAAAAGAAGAATAATTCATACTGCTGACCTGACTGGAGAAGAAGTAGAAAAGACCCTGGCTAAGCGAGTTAAAAAAAATAGTAACATAACCATATACGAAAACCAGATTGCAGTAAACCTTATTGTGAGAGAAGGGGAGTGCTGGGGAGCTTATGTGCTGGATGTTAAGAAAAAGGTAGTCCATACTTTCCTGGCTAAGGTTACTCTTCTTGCCACTGGTGGTGCAGGAAAGGTCTACCTATACACCAGTAATTCAGATGTAGCCACAGGAGATGGAATAGCCATGGCTTACAGGGCAGGCGCTAAGATTGGGAACATGGAATTTATGCAATTTCATCCCACCTGTCTCTACCATCCAGAAGCGAAGTCTTTCCTCATTTCAGAGGCTGTGAGGGGAGAAGGGGGAATTTTGAGATTGAAAGATGGTAAGCCTTTTATGCACCAGTATCACCCACAGAAGGAACTTGCTCCCCGTGATATAGTTGCCCGTGCAATCGACCATGAAATGAAACAGAGGGGAGATGATTGTGTCTTTCTGGATATAACTCATAAAAGCCCGGAATTCGTAAAGAAGAAGTTCCCCAATATTTACAAGAAATGCCGCTCCTTCGGTTTCGATATGGCCAAGGAACCGCTTCCCGTAGTTCCTGCGGCACATTACATTTGTGGTGGGGTTTTGACGGGTACTGATGGCCGGACCAGTCTCAAAAGACTCTATGCTGTGGGAGAAGTCACCTGTAGTGGTTTACATGGCGCTAATCGCTTGGCTTCCAATTCGCTTTTGGAGGCGTTGGTCTTTGCTGAGAGAGCTAGTCAGCATGCAAAATATGCGGCCGAAGAAGAAATCTCTTTCCCCACAATTTCTTCATGGAAAATAGGACATGCTGTGGACAGCCATGAAGCTGTAATGGTAAGCCATAACTGGGACGAAATCAGAAGGCTAATGTGGAATTATGTGGGGATAGTTCGGTCGAACAAGCGCCTGGCGCGGGCTAAGCGCAGTATTGAACTTCTGCAGAAGGAAATCCAGAAGTATTATTGGGATTTTATTATTACTAGTGACCTGATTGAGCTACGCAATATTGCAATGGTGGGACAGTTAATTATTAACTCTGCTATTAAGCGCAGAGAGAGTCGTGGGCTTCACTATAACCTCGATTACCCATCAAAGGATGACCCCCATTGGCAAAAGGATACAATTATTCAACAGAAGACACTTAAATAGCAGATTTCCCGGACTGCTCGCCAAATTCCTTCCCAGAAAATTTTGAAAACTACCATTTCCCCTTATAGATCTTTCCCTGGGGCTTTTCAGGGTCTTGAGTTTGGCTTGACTTCGTGAAATGAAATTTGATATATTTTTATCGATAGAGAAAGAAAAGGTAGAGAATGATGACACAGGACAAAATTACTATCAAAGGTGCCAGAGAGCACAACTTAAAAAATATAAATCTGGAGATTCCCCGCAATAAACTTGTGGTCATAACCGGTCTCTCCGGTTCGGGAAAGTCTTCTCTCGCTTTCGATACCATCTATGCCGAAGGGCAGAGGAGATACGTGGAATCACTTTCTGCTTATGCTCGCCAGTTTCTGGGTCAGATGCAGAAGCCAGATGTTGACCAGATCATAGGTCTCTCTCCTGCTGTAGCCATCCAGCAGAAAGGTATCAGTCGAAACCCCCGCTCTACCGTGGGGACGCTAACTGAAATTTATGATTATCTGAGACTTTTATTTGCCAGGGTTGGTCATCCGCATTGTCCTAAATGTGGAAGGGAAATCCTTCCCCAGACTTCTCAACAGATAGTGGAACAGGTTTTGAACTTGCCTGAAGGTTCTAGGATTCAGGTGTTAGCACCACTGGTAAGGGGAAGAAAGGGAGTTTATAGAGAGCTCTTCCAGAGGGTTCGCCAGGAAGGATACGTCAGGGTAAGAGTTGATGGGAAAATTTACGGACTGGAAGAGGAGATTAGATTAGACAAGAACAAGAAGCATAATATTGAAGTGGTTGTTGACCGCCTGGTGATTCGGCCCGAAGTGAAAACGAGACTTACCGACTCTATTGAAACCGCCTTAAAGCTTGCTCAGGGAATGGTTCTAATAGATACTACCGGAAAGCGCTCTTCTCTTTTTAGTATCCACAACGCTTGTCCTCATTGCGGTATAAGCATGGGTGAAATATCTCCCCGTAGTTTCTCTTTTAATTCTCCCTATGGTGCCTGTTCTAGTTGTTCTGGGCTGGGAACGAAGATTGAAATAGAGCCTGACCTGGTTGTGCCTGATAAGAGCCTTTCTGTAAATGAAGGAGCATTGCTTCCCTGGAGCAGTCCCATTACTACACGGCGCCACCGCTGGAAATGGGCTGCTCGAAGCTATTACTATGAAATGCTTGAAGATGTTAGTGATTATTATGGTTTCAGTCTGGACACACCTTTTAAAAAGCTCCCCGAAAAGTATCAAAATATACTACTTTACAGTTCTCCAGATGAAATCTATGAGTCAGGAGAGCCTTTTGAAGGGGTGATTACACAGCTTGAGAGGCGTTACCACCGCACCGAGTCTGATTTTGTGCGAGAAGAGATTTTTAATAAGTATATGACTACAAGAGTCTGTCCAGATTGTCAGGGCAAAAGGCTTAAAAAGGAGAGTTTGGCTGTTGCCATCCAGGAGAAGTCTATTGCAGATATAGCTGCGTTTTCCATCAAAGAGGCCCAAGGATTTTTCAACAAGATTTCTCTTTCCCCGACTGAGGCACTTATTGGACGGGAAGTACTGAAAGAGATTAAAAAGAGACTCTCCTTTCTTATCAATGTAGGATTAGACTACATTACCATTGACCGACCGGCAGCTACTTTAGCTGGTGGAGAGGCGGAAAGAATTCACCTGGCAACCCAGATTGGGTCATCCCTGGTGGGGGTAATTTATATCCTCGATGAGCCCACTATTGGTTTACACCCGCGTGATGTATCCAGATTAATCTCCACTCTGGAGGATTTGAGGGATTTAGCCAATACGGTTCTGGTTGTGGAGCATGACCCAGCCACAATCCATGCTGCTGACCACATCATAGATTTGGGTCCGGGAGCAGGTGAAAAAGGAGGGAGGGTTGTGGTTAGTGGTTCGCTATCCAAAATAATAGCTAACCCCGAATCTTTGACTGGTGCGTATATTTCAGGTAAACTGAAAGTACCCCTGCCTGCAAAGAGAAGAAGTGTAGACTTTAAAAGGGTTCTGGAAATAAAGGGCGCAGCCCAGTTCAATTTAAAAAATATCAATGTAAAAATTCCCTTGGGAACTTTTGTCTGCATTACCGGCGTTTCCGGCTCGGGTAAGAGCACACTGGTTCAGGAAATCCTGTATAAAGCACTGGCACAGAAAATATACCACTCCAAAGAGAAACCCGGGAAACACAAAGAGCTCTTAGGCATAGGAAACATTGATAAGGTAATCAATATTGACCAATCGCCAATCGGTCGAACGCCCCGTTCTAATCCAGCCACTTATACAGACCTATTTACTCCTATCCGCCAGCTTTTCTCTCTGCTTCCTGAGGCGAAGATTCGAGGCTACAAGCCAGGAAGGTTCAGTTTTAATGTCAGGGGAGGAAGATGTGAAGCTTGCTCGGGTGAGGGATTAATTAAAATAGAGATGCAGTTCCTCCCTGATGTTTACGTTCCCTGTGAAGTGTGTAAGGAGAAAAGGTTCAATCAGGAAACTCTCCAAGTCAAATATAAAGGTAAAAATATTGCAGATATCCTATCAATGAGCGTGGAAGAAGCCCTGAAATTTTTTAAGAATATACCCAGGATTAGAGAGAAACTCCAGACTCTATCCGATGTGGGACTCGACTATATAAAGATGGGACAATCGGCGACCACTCTCTCGGGCGGAGAGGCTCAGAGGGTGAAGCTGTCCAAGGAGCTTTCCAAGAGGAGTACCGGAAGGACACTATATCTATTAGATGAACCCACTACAGGGTTACATTTTGCGGACATAGAGAAATTGCTGAGCGTCCTGCATCGCCTGGTAGATAAGGGGAACACAGCTCTGGTTATCGAACATAATCTGGATGTAGTCAAAACTGCGGACTATATTATTGACCTGGGTCCCGAAGGCGGGGAGCAAGGTGGTGAGGTGGTGGCAATAGGCTCTCCGGAAGAACTTTGCCAGTCTAAAAAATCGTATACAGGAAGATACTTAAAAAAATTCCTTCTTTAAAATAAAAAGAAAGATATACCCGTTAATATAAATACAGTTCCCGCAATTTTTGTTACTACCTTTTTATCCACTTTATTAGAAACGAACCTACCTAAATAGATTGCCATGACAGATAACAGAGTTAACGCTATCATAGCTCCAATTAGGACCATTAGAGCGTTGTATTTAGTGGCGAATATTCCTGAAGCAATTTGTGTCTTATCGCCCCATTCTGTTATAAAAATCAATACAAACCCTGAAAGAAACGAATTTCTGGAATATAATCTGCTTTCGCCCTTTACTTCTTTGTCTCTTAGTATCAACACACCAAAAATTATGAAAATGATTCCTGAAAATATTTTTAACAAACGGATGGGCACAATATTTATAATCCACGAACCTATTAACACTGCAACTCCATCTACTATCAAAAAAGCAAGCATAGCACCGAGTAATAGGTGTAGATGTTTTTTTGTTTTTGAAGATAAAAGAAAAATGGATAACTGAGTCTTGTCCCCGAATTCCGCTAAACCTATCATAATTAATGGAATTAATACATCTGCTATCATTTTCAGGTACTTATTTCTCCGTGTTTATCTTTTGAACTCTTGACTTTTCTTAACAAAGAGTCACTTCCCGAATAATTCCAAATACCGACTCAGCAATCTCGCACAACTTCTTACATGTCTGATATCCCGAAAAAGCAGGGATTAAGGCGAAGCTAGTTAGCCCGCTTTAGCCGAAGTTCTTAGAGACCGACGATATGAAGCCATTAAATAGACGAAAAAAACAATCAAGCCCATTACAAGACTTTCAATAGGTACTTTATGTCTAGCATTTTCACCGAATGTGATCATTGAACTGACTACAGATGTATAGGCAATAATTGAGAAAATAACAGCCATATCTGATTTCCACAGCAGATCCCTTATTCGGCGACTGATAACCAGTAGAAGCATGAAAGAAAAATAGACAGCTATGAGTAAGAGATAGACAAATGAATAGAGATATACCCACCATATTTCTCTGCCGGAAAAGAATCTTCCCAGGCTGTATCCCTGATGATATGGCGCCGGAAACCAAAATAATATGAACGATTGGATAACACTCTTACCATAGGATACAGGGTTAGCGATGAATAATGCGATTGACATTTTAGTAAGTTTTTTGGACAGCTCGGCGTGGGACAAGCCACTACTGGCAAGCATTTTTTCCCTCGCCCGCCAAATTGTACCTGCAGAAGTGCCGGTCGTAGCGATCTTCTTATCTCGTTCCTGTATATAGATATCAGCAATAATTTTGTATTCCTCAGGCGCCTTCTCAATAAACTTTCCTGAATGCTGGGTAAGGTAATATCCGGTTAATGTAGAAAGTGTAAAGTGACCAAATCTATTATAATTCACATAACTCCATCCAACGATGAGGATAAGAAAAGGGAGTAAGATGCTTGATGCGGGTAAAAGAATGTTATTAATATGCAACCGCCTACATCGGGGGTATTGTGCATATATAACTACTAACAGCAAAGCGATGGGCAATAATTGAAATAAAGGTTTTGTCAATCCGACTAAACAACTGGTGGTTCCTACAAGAAAACAAGTAGACGGTCGCAACTTGTCACTGTGTACTACGCTGAACGCAAACAACACTGTCAAGCAAACAAAAAAAGTAGTCAACATCTCGGATAATATACTTGCCTCAAAGAAAAGAGTGCTTGGATTCAAGCTATGAACTAACCCGCTAATTACCCCCACTGCCGGCTTACCCGATAATCTTGTGAATATCGAGTAAAGAAATACAGAAGTGGCAATTCCCAGCAGTGACTGTGCCAGGAAAATGGACCAACTATTTAACTTTAACAGAGCGATGAAAAGAGGGAAGATAGGTGTTCTGGCACCAGGGTCATTGGCAATATCAAAATTTGTCATCGCTTGGGCAAGGTTTAGATATCCCCCCGAGTCAGGCCATAAAACCGGATGGTAAATCAGTAGAAATATTATTCGCACAAGAATAGCAACAAGTAATAAGAGCTGTAATTCCTTTCTTATATGGATTTCTCTAAAATACCGTTTCATCTTGCCAATCTTCTCCGAGGGAATTTCAGCTAACGTCTGCGTGTTTGCGAAGCCCGGCACTACCGCCCACGTTTGTTTTCCGCGCCTAGGTCGTACAATTTTACTTTGGTATCCTGATAAAGCAATCTTATCGATGGATACTCAGCGACTATGTCCGTATCAGCGTCAGTGACCAAATATCTAATGTTATAATCACGATAAAGCAAAATATATTGTTTGTCGCGAATAACTTGCCTTAGCTTTTGGTCTTTTATATTTACACTTTTTGGGATTCGAGATAAATAACCAAATGCCATAGGCTTTTCGTGGATAGTTTGATAATATAATGCCAATCCCGACCTGGCTGTTGTATCCACGATGCCTTTGCTATCAGGTAAATCTTTCAAGAAATTAACATATCGTGGTATGACAACTTTAGAGGCTGGAATAGGTCTCGGTAAATATTCTATAAAAAGGATTATAAGTAATAATCCTGCCAGCAATTGTTTTCCTGCCGACTTTCGAAAAAGCACCTTAAATCCCATTGCCGAGATAACTGCTGCACTAAGCATTGTCATTACCATCATCCGCACAGGAACACCTGAAAGCCTTAGCGGAGGAAATACCTTTTCAAATAATGCATAAGGGAGCCTTATGAAAGGAATTTCCCATCCCCATATATGCAATACCGGCCCTAAGCCCATGACAGTAAAGAAAATGAGTATAAAATACCATAGCCTGAGACCTTGAGCAGGGAACCTTCTCCTCTTAAACCACGTAAAAATAAGAACATAAAGCACTGCCAGACCTATATGAACACTGCTTTCATGGATATTGCCAGGAAGGTTAGACCAATAAGAATGTGTTAAATGAGCAAAGCGCCAGTGTCCCCCAGGAATGAAGGGAGCCAGGAGATCTAAGGAATATACCTCTGGTAGATGAGCGCCCACAAGGGGATCTCTCATATTTAAAAGCAGGAAAGAAGCTACCAGTGGTCCTGCTGTTACAAGAAAACCTACAAAAAAAGCTGTAACAGGAATCAGGTGTCCTTTTCTGAAGAAGAAAAAGATATCCTTCTTCTGGATACCGTACCAACCAACTATCAGACACGCTATCAAGACACAGTAAAGAAAGTAGTAGTAATCGCAAAGAAGGACTGCGAAAAGAACTATAGCTGAAGCTATAGCCAGAATAATGCGTGGCTTCGTAATGAGCATATACCAGAAAAGCACAAACAGGGGGATCCATTCTAAAGACACTAGCTCTAAGTGCCCTTGAGCATGAGCAAAGTGATAATTTGAGAAAGTGAATATAAAACCTGCGATTATACTTCCCCAGTATGACTTAGTGAAATAGTAAGCTAATAAAAATGCTGTAAGCCCACCAACAATGAAAGAAAAAACAACGATAAAATTATGAGCCTCTATTAGCGTCAAAAATCTTAATAGCAATATTCCCATAAAGCCATTAAATGGAGTTAAAGCATGCCCAAGGAGAGAAACACCGTATGGATAATGAAGATACTGGGTTTGCCAAAGTGGTTGATGGAGCTCGGTCACTGCCTTGTTTACCCACCAAAGATTCCAAACCATTTGTAATCCATCACCCTGGTCTGCAAAAAAGTGGGTGGAAAATTGTAGAATCGAAGAATAGGTGAGAATGCAAAAAAAGATGAAATAGAGAATTAAGGGGAACAGTCCCATCTTAGCTACAATAGAGACATAATGTTTGATGTTCTCTCTGTTCATTTTTTAAAATCCCCAATCTAACTCATTATACCAAATCTAAAATAACTTGCAATAAAAATCCGCGGTGTCTCCTTATGGGGTATTCTTCAGAAGAGACTCGCTACCTTTCCTATCTTTTTACTTGACTAGGCTCAAAATCTATAATATACTAAAAACAGCGTTAACCCGAGGAAGATTTATGAAAAGGCATATCTCGATTCTTCTCTCCTTTCTGTTCCTGTTTCTCTTCAGTATTTCATTTGCACTGACCGAAAAAGACTTCGAACATTCTATGAACTTCTACCAGAAATTGGTAGAGAAAAAGGTTAGAGTGGAAGAACTTATCTTTACACTCCAGAAGATTTTAAGAAAATATAATGATATGGAAGTAAATCTTACTCCTGTTAGAGAAAAATTATTAACTCTTAGAAAATTTAAGGTTTCCAGGGATTTCTATAGAAAACTTGAGGCAAGAGGAGCGAGTATTGATGAACGCATTGCTGCCCTCAAGCGCATTCTAATTAAGTTCAGAAACATTGATTCAGACCTTTCTGGAGTGGAAAAGAAGCTCGAGCGACTCCAGGAAGCGAGGGCAGGGGAAGAAGAGGAACTGGAAAAGATTGAAGAGTTTGAGGTAGAAAAAGAGACAGCCGCACCCACAATTGAACTGGAAGAAGAAAAAACAGAAGAGTTTGAAGAAGGAAAGACGAGCGGCTCAGAAATTGAAGAAGAAGGTGAAGATTTAGAAGAATTTAAAGAATTTGAACCGTAGAAGAGGTGCTCGGGGTCGTCCCTGACCCCGAGATGAAAGGAGGGTCGCTGTTCCGACGAATAAGGAGGAACGGGTTAGCGACGCCTGCGAGTCGGTGAGCAGGCAGGTCACCGACTGAAGCGAAGCGAAAGGGTCGCCGTCGCGACGAATAAGGAGCGACAAGTCTGGCGACGGGTTCG
>DAOVHK010000173.1 GCA_030671905.1 Clostridia bacterium
TTATAGAATTGATAAAGTGATAAGCGAGCTTGGCAAGGGTAGAAGCCATCTATTTTCAGTAAATGAGCCATCTTTCATTTATAACTCAAGCTTTCCCAGGTTTTTGAGTACCCCTCCTTCTTATGCCTATCTCAAAATCGCTGAAGGTTGTTCCAATCGCTGTTCTTATTGTCTCATTCCTCAACTGCGGGGAAAATATCGCAGTAGAGAGCCCCAAGATGTTATTAAAGAGGCGAGGATTTTAGTTGATTGGGGAGTAAAAGAGCTGATTCTTATAGCTCAGGATACCACCTTTTATGGTTGGGATTTAGATAAAAAGTCATCTCTTATATATCTATTGGAACAATTGGAAAAAATAGATAAATTGGAGTGGATTCGTCTTCTCTATACTCATCCTTCCCACTTTACCTCTTCGCTTACCAGGGTAATGGCCAATTCAGAGAAAATATGCCCTTATATTGACCTTCCTCTCCAGCATACACATAATAAGATTCTTGCTAAAATGAAACGTCCTGAATTTCAAGTAGCAGAGAAATTGATTGATAAATTAAGAAATAATATTCCATGTCTTACTTTACGTACTACTCTTATGGTAGGATTCCCTGGTGAGGGGAAAGAGCACTTTAATAAACTCCTCAAAGATGTGGAAAGATTGAAATTTGAATGGCTGGGGGTATTCACCTATTCTCCTCAAAAGGATACTCCTGCTTATGGCCTTGCCCCGGAGGTCCCCGCTAACATTAAAGAAAAAAGATATCAGGAGCTTATGCAGCTTCAGCAGCCTATAACCCATAAGTCTAATGAGAAGAGAGTAGGTAGTATTTGTTCCATCCTGGTGGACAAAAAAAATGAAGGGCATACTCAGTTTCAAACCCCGGAAATCGATGGTAAAGTCTTCCTTGCCAGGGAACATAAACCTGGTCAGTATTTCCGAGAAAGAATCTCCCTGGTCAAGAATTGCTATGACCTCTTAGTTGAGTGATTTTGCACCAGAGTTTAGGCTTCTTGAGGAAGTGTTCCTTCGGGAAGCTTATGGTTAGACCTCAAGAAATACTCAGGAGAAATTTTCCTGCCTGCCTTATCTTTCTTGCCCATAAATTTCTAATGTTATAGACTTTGGAAATGAAAGTTTAAAATTTTTCTTTCACCTTGATAAAAATCTTTTTTCATATATTATGTTTGTAATGAAATGAATTTTTGCTGTGAATTACGAAAGACCCGCATAAAAATGAAAGAGCTGTCTTGTTTATCATATCTCTGCTTTTCCTGAATAAAGGAAGATATTAAAATATTAATTACCATAAAATAATTAATTAATTTGAAAATAATGTTTGAGAGTGCCTAATAACCAAGAAAATAATATTGGAAAATATAGAAAGAAAGTAACAGTTTTGAAGAGGGATGATTAGATGGCTACACAACAAGTTTCTACAAGCAAAAGAGGGTGTCTGGCAAGACTGAAAGGTGTGTATCGTTCCTTGAATCCGGCTGAGAAAAAAGTTGGTGACTATATTTTGGCTTATCCAGAGGAGGTAATAGGACTTTCCATTACAGAAGTAGCTGAAAATAGTAAGGCTAGTGAAGCTACAGTAGTCAGAGTAAGTCAATTAGTTGGTTATCAGGGTTTTCAGGAGTTAAAGATTATGTTAGCCAAGGACCTTGGTAGTTTTTTTGCTGAAATCCGCGAGGAGATAAAGCGTGGGGATAGTATGAGTGAAGTCACAGCCAAGGTTCTGCAAACAAATATACAGGCTATTCGGGACACACTTGATGTTTTAGATGTTGGTGAGATGGAAAGAACAGTAAAAGCTATTAGTAATGCAAGGAGGGTAGACTTTTATGGAGTAGGAGCTTCAGGAATTGTGGCCCTTGATGCCCAGAGTAAGTTTTTGAGAATAAATATTGAAAGTATGGCCTTTATTGATCCGCATTTACAGGCGATTTCGGCAGCTTTGTTAACAAAACGAGACGTAGCAGTAGGCATCTCTCACTCAGGCAGCACCAAGGATATTGTTGATTCTCTTTCTCTAGCCAAATCATCTGGAGCAACTGTTATCTGTATCACTAATTATATGCGTTCCCCAATTGCGAAAATATCCGATATAGAATTATTTACTGCATCAAGAGAGGCTACTTTTCGTAGTGGGGCAATAGCCTCCAGAATTGCCCAACTCAGTGTAATCGATGTTCTTTTTCTTGGAGTTCTGATGTCTCGTTATGATAGCACCGTAAAATCTCTTGAGAAAACTACCGAAGCAGTAAAGACCAAGCGCTATTAAAATGGTATCTCAGAGTTCAAATACATTCTTCAAGTTTCAAACCAGTAGTTGGAGCAGTGCTGCTTGTTTTTCAGTTAATAGGGCTGTCTCTGATTAAGTAAAGGCTCAACAATTTGGGTAGAAATTTGTCGGAATTTCGTAAGGGACAATACTAAATCTACTTGAAAAGGAGGAGTCTATTAGAAACAGAGAAGCTTTTTTGCCTGTTTTATCTGGACTTACCTTGTTGTAGGTAATTATCGAGTTATATCCTGATAGTTTTGAGAGGAGAGACTTGTCCTCTTCTGAACACCATTTTTTCTTTGATCTGCTTTGCGGCACAGATAAAATCAGGAAAGGTTTAGTGAAGGGGGGAAAGGCAGAAGATATTGTTAAAAGCTGGGAAGATGAATTATTGAATTTCAAGGAAAAAAGAGAAAGGTATTTATTATATTAAATCAGGTCCAATTAATAATAAATCCTGTTAGAAAGTTTGAAATGGGCTTCGAACCCTGTTAGATGCTTGCTATCTAACAGGGTAAATGTTAGCAAAAATGATGAA
>DAOVHK010000069.1 GCA_030671905.1 Clostridia bacterium
CTGTGGGATACAAACATTCAGAGTGGAACTGAACAGGTCTATATTGATGACCGGGATGGGACAAACAACCAGAATGGTGCCTGGATGACCGTGAGAAATGACAGCCCTCTTCTGACTAGCGCCACATATTATGGATACTTTAATCTTCAAGTTCCGGGACAGGATTACACGATAGACTATATTAAAGGGATTATCACTTTTAGGAAGACTATTTATGAAAATTATGTCATTGCTGTGGATTATAAAGACTCCAGTGGTCAATTGATTTCAGTGGGCAATAGCAACCTGCCCAAAATACTTAAAGATGAAAATGAAGACCTGGACCAGGAGATGAAAAATTATTACGACTTAGGACGAAAAAAGATTATTCAGGGAGTTGAGGGCAGGGACTTTATTGTGAAAATTTTGGATTTGAACCGTAATGAAGTGACCATGTTTGGGAATGTTTATGACATTATTGAAATGGATTATGATGAGGGCATATTGAAATTTAGAGACCGTACGCTTTTTGACCCGCCATTTTCTGATATATACTATAAGACGAATCCACAACACCATTACATCATATATATGGAGTATAAATATCGGCAGAAGGAATATTTCCTGCGGCCGAGCATTGTGGAAGGAAGTGAAAAAATCACAATAGATGGTCGGCTAATCAAAAGAGATGAAGACTATTTCATTGACTACGAGTCTGGCTGGATTACATTCTTTCGTGAAGAAGAGATTGATGAAGAGACAGAAATTAAGATTAACTATGAATATATGCCCTTCGCCGGTCTCTTCCAGGAGACTCTATTGGGCGCAAGGGGAGAATGGGCACCCACTGATAGGTTCTTTTTAGGTTCCACAATCCTCTATAGCGGTGCAGCTAAAACAGTAACTGTTCCCACCGTGAGAGCGACTCCGGGGAGTAAACTTATTCTGGATGCAAATTCAGAATTCTCTTTCGACCCCCAACCATTTTTCCCTTTCAAAACAAAGATTTCTGGAGAAGTAGCCATGAGTTTCAATAATCCCAACACCTGGGGAAAGGCAATAATTGATAGTATGGAAGGAGTAAAGTTAACTGATGGAATGCCCACTGATAAAGATGTATGGCAGATAGCCAGTAATCCGGGAGGAGTTCCCACACAAGAGGGAGCTATTAGCTGGGATAATGAGGATGTCAGAATTAAGGAGATTAAGCCAAATGCCGATGTGGGTGAAGATGAGGAACAGGAAGTCCTGAAGATTAGTTATAATTTGACTGGGAATGCTACAGCATCTATTGTCTATCCTATTTCCACTCGAGGAGTCGACTATTCACAGAAGGAGAGTTTAGAACTATATGTTTATGGCGATGGGAAAGGAGAAATTCTGGAAATTACATTGGGAACGATTGCCGAGGATGCCGATGGGGATACGGTACTGGACACAGAGGATATTAATGGTGATGGGAGCCTAAATTTCGGCGAAGATGTTGGCTGGCAATTTTCTAATTGGACTGATGATGACGAGAAAAATTACCTTAAAGATGGAAAGTTCGGCTATAAGAACGGAAAAATTGACACTGAGGATTTGGATGGGGACCTTGTGGGTCCGGAACCGGCGGGTTATTTTGTCCGATTTTCTAGTGGTATAAACTGGTCTGGATGGAGGAAACTGAGCTGGGACCTTGGTATCACTACAACTACTCTCTCAGACTGGACAACTATAAAGCACATAAGGATGACATTGAAGGGAACAAACGTTTCAGGAAGTATAAAGATTGCTTCTATCGGTATAGTGGGGAATAAATGGGAGAGAGGAGTTGTCCAGAGCACAGGTATGGACGATAAGTTTTCCGTTGGTGCTGTGAATACCGAGGATGATTATGGTGTTTATGGTGACGGCTTACTCGATAACGCCGATTATGAAGACCTTTATGGTGAGAGACTTATTGAAGAAAGGGAAGTGGAACAGACACTTTCGCTAAACTACACATTAATTAGTGGCGCAATAGGCTACACCAAATGGACATTTACCAGAGCCGAGGACTACTCAAAATATAAGGAACTCAAGTTCTTCATTAAGAATCCCGATTCTCCGACAAAGAATCCAGCCTTCATAATGAGATTGGGCACTCCCAGCGACTATTACCAATTTAAAACAACGGTAAACTGGGGAGACTGGAAGCTTTTGACTATCAACTTAAAAGATATTGACGGAAAATATGGGGCAGACACGATGGAAAGTTCAGATGGAACCATAACCAGGGCAGGAAGTCCTGTTCTCACTAACATTGCCGAGATAAAACTAATGATTGTAAATGATACAGGAAGTGATATTTCTGATGGAGAAATCTGGGTTAATGAGATTCATCTCACCGGTGCAAGGAGAAAGGATGGTTGGGCAGGCAGATTGGGAGTAGATTTTGAACTTCCCCACTGGCTCACTTTTGGCGGAAAGTACTGGTATATGGATAGGAATTTCGAGACAATCACTGTTCCCAGCAAGAATCAAGACAAAGAGGTATTCTCAGCTTACACCAATTTTAATAGACTCAGTTACCTGCCGCTCTCATTGGATTGGAGCAAGACTACCACAATTACTCCTTCGGCAGTTAGGGTTGCGGATTTGAGCGTTCAGGATGAAGGTCGTGTGGTAAGCCATCAGGGCAGTGCCAGTGCGGAATTGAGACTGCCAAAACTGCCCAGGTTAGGGACAAGTTATTCTAAGAACATTGTTGAACGCAGTCAGCCTGAAGGCAAGAGGGAAGATTCAGATACATATTCAGCTACTTTTCACCAGTATCAACTGCCAGTTCGTTTCTTTCTTTTTCCGCACGATTTAGGCGGTTCTTATAAAAGAATTAATAAATTTAATAAATTTACCAGCACTGCTCCTACAGAGAATAATTTCCGGGAATTCACAAATGATTGGTCAGGTAAAGCAACCTTCAGGCCACTATCTGAATTATCGATTGTTCCTTCCTATTCCTTGCGGAAAGTGAAGGAAAGAGTGTATGCGGATGAAAAGGTTGACCGTCCCAGGTCGGGCACGCAGACAGCGGGATTTAATTCAACTCTCCAATTTTTTGCATGGCTCAAGCCTTCCGTAAATTACAGCATAACTAATACGGAAAATTTCATAATCGTTACCAGTACCTCAAGACCTACAGAGAAGAATTTCACCAGGTCGAGCTCAGCCAAACTCAGATTACCTTTTATTGCCAAATCACTCCTTCCCAAATTTAAACCTGTAGCTTCCTTGAACGTCACCTCCTCCTATGAATTGAACGATGGTGATAGTTACGATAAAATAAGAGAAGACTATTCTATCTATGGGAAGTTGTGGCTAAGGGGCAAGGGTATGGGGTATAAAAGACTTGAGGGAATTGAGGATGAAGTGAAATCTTTTTCTCTTCGCGATACCTTCAGGATGGAAAGTAACTGGAAGCCCCTGGAATTTCTCGATTTAAAAGGGTATCTTTATCCGTTCAAGACTATAACCACTGACATAGACTATACACGCACACAGAGCCATCAGGGTCCAACAGTTCTCGATAGCGAGAAACGCATCTGGCCCTATCTGGATATAAGAATGAAGAGTCTGGAAAAATTCCCTCTACTTGGCTTGGCAATGCAGGAAGTAGAAATGATAACAAAGTACATCCTCACCAAGGAGGATGCCAAAGATGTCTCGTTGGGGAAGACGGTAAACTTCAGTGAAGACTTAAGATTTAAATTATTTGAAGATTATTATTTCTGGTTAACCTACAGTAGTTCCCGAAACAGGGTAAAGAGTGCGCCTTCCTGGCAGATTAGCCAAGAGGGATTTAGTAGGGCGTATAACGCTCAGATTACTTTTACCTGGTGGAAGGATTGGAGATTTAATCTCAAGTATGGTTATAAAAAAGAAGAGGGAGAGACCGGAGGGGAAAAGACTACTGAGAGTCGGATTTATACACCCAGTATAGATGTAGAGGCGCATGTAAAATTACCCGAACTGTGGAAGATTCCAATAATTGGAAAGCGAATCAGAACAGCAGGGGAGATGAAAGTCAAGGCTCGTGTCAGTGCTGAAATTAAGAGAAGCGAGCTCAATTGGGAGAAGGACAATACTGATACATATTCTACCCTGCTATCGAGTGATTTTAACGTGGGCTCAAATTTAATGTTAACCGTAGGAAGTGGCATGACCTTTTTTGTTAATCGCGCTTTATCCCAGAATAACTATTTTGCCGTTGATATCAGCACCACGCTTACCATAAAGTTCTAATATATTTGTATGGACTCTATACGGACTCCCCGATGGAACGATTTCAACTAAGAAGGGTTAAAATAAAATGAACTATAAATTAAAGAAAAAACTTCCTAGCGGTAGAACCTTTGAACAAATAAGGAATCACTATGAGGTAGAAAAAGCCATTGCCACAAGACTCAAAAGAGCTATCAGGGAAGAAAGAAAAATAATTTATCAAACAATGTATGATGAGCTGTTTAAACAAATCCCTGACCACTCAAGACTTAAACGTCGGGAAAACCCGAAGATGACCGCCATTGTAAATCAAAATAAGTTAAAATTAATGGAAAAGTTTATTGATAAATCCACAATTTTTGTAGAGTTTGCCCCTGGTGATTGCAGATTTGCTATAAGTATATGCAACCGTGTAAGGTTTGTTTATGGGGTAGATATTTCAGACCAAAGAGGACAACTTGACAATGTGCCAGATAATTTTGAACTGATTATTTATGATGGCTATGATCTTCAAATGCAAGAGAACTCTACCGATGTTGTATTTAGTGACCAATTAATAGAACACTTACATCCGGAAGATACAGAATTTCACTTTCGGTTGGTAAGAAAGGTTTTGAAACCACAAGGTGTATACGTATTTCGGACACCCCATAGATTTTCAGGTCCCCACGATGTTTCTCGTTATTTTTCAGATGAGGCAGAAGGATTCCACCTTAAGGAATGGACCTATAGCGAGATAGCAAAGGTTCTCAAGCGTTTGGAATATTCATCATGGTCTGGTTATAAGTATACAAAAAGGAATCTGACCAAAAAGCCATTTGCCTATTTCATTATTATTGAATATATACTCAACATGCTTCCCAAGCGATTAAGAAAAATCACATCAAGATGCCTTCTTTCCAGGTATATTACTATGGTGGCCGTTAAATGACTCTCACAGGCAATGTCGTCCTACAAATGTTCCCGATTGAAAATCGGGATGCCTAATTCCTTCCGAACGATTCCCGCCTCTGGAAAAAAAATTCAAAAAAAGCTTGACAAAGCAATTGGCGATTGTTAAGATATGATAAAATTTTAATATTAAAATTTTACTATAAGGAGCAAAAAATGGAAGACTTGATGTTTTTGGGTCTATTGCAGGAAGGTCCAAAACACGGTTATGAAATAAAAAAAGAGATTAATAATGTGGTAAGTCAATTTACTGGCATAAATGTCAAATCGGTCTACTATCCTTTGAAAAAGTTAGAAGAGAAGGATATGGTTTCCAAGAGAGCGGGAAAGGCAGGGAGGCGTCCTGAGAAGTATGTCTACAGGGTTACTAAAAAGGGGAAAGAAGAATTCGTTAAATTGTTAAATAAGAATTTTCTTGTTATTCAGAGACCCTACCTGAATGTAGACCTTTCACTCTACTTTCTCCAATATGTGGATCCCCAAGTAGTTAAAAGAAGACTTGAAAACAGATTAAATGGATTGAGAAAAATCAAAGATTGGGCGGAAAAGAGAGAAAAGACTCTTCAGAGAGAGAAAGCCCTGTACCATATGATTGCTATTACAGAGCATTCTCTGGAGATTGCCAAGTCCGAAATCAGATTCACAGAGAAATTGATAAAACAATTTGCTTAACAAACGCGGAGGAAAGCGGTTGAATAATTTTTCCAAGTTTTTTGCCAGATTTGTCATTCGCCACAGGATAGTATTTATTCTTATTTCTTTGGCTTTGACTATTTTATTTGCATATCAACTGAGACATTTAACCCTGCAGACCAATTTAGGTGATTTTGCTCCCCAGAAACATCCCTACCTTGCAGTGCAAAGACAACTGATCCATATCTTCGGTGGATTGAATCAAATCTCTATTGCCATTGAAGTAAAAGAAGGAGATATATTTAATTATTCCACTCTCAGTAAAGTCCATAGAATCACGAAGAAGTTATACCTTCTCGACGGAATAAACGCTGGTAGAGTTGTTTCCCTTTCAGCGAGGAAAATCAAGAGTGTGAAAGCGACTGATGAGGGATTTGGAGCAAGAAGACTTATGAGGTATCCGCCGAAGTCGGCTGAAGAAATGGAAAGACTAAAGATGACTGTTGTTCGGAATCCTATGGTTTATGGACCCATTGTATCGAAAGATTTCAAAAGCACGCTAGTTCAGGCTGATTTTGAATCGGATGTCTCCTCGAGAAGAATCTTTCGCCAGGTTCAACAGATTATTGAGGAAGAGAAGGATTCCAATAACAATATATACATTGGTGGAAGACCGATATTGGAAGGATGGCTTGACTTCTATACTCCCAAAATGGGAAAAATTTTTATGGGAACGCTAATTATAATGGTTCTAATCTTATTTGTTGCTTTCAGGTCTAAGAGAGGAGTTCTCCTTCCCCTTGCTTCCAGTCTTATGGCTACTGTTTGGGGGTTAGGTATCCTTACTATCTCGGGGTATAAGCTTGGTCCAACCACCATACTTACACCCTTTCTGATACTGGCTTTGGGGATAAGTCACTCTGTTCAATTTATAAAGAGATATTATGAAGATGAACTGAAGCATCTTTCCAACAAAGAAGCCTCTCAGGAAACACTTCAGTCTCTCTTTGTTCCCGCCTGTACTTCCCTTGTTACTGATGGACTGGGCTTTCTTTCTCTTCTTATAGTTCCTCTGGCAATGATTAGGAGTATGGCTCTGGCTACAGGAGTAGGAGTGTTAAGTATCTTCTTCACTACTGTAACCTTTATACCTGCAGTCCTTTCTTTTCTTCCTTCTCCTAAAAGAAAGGAGGTTGAACGAGAGGAAAGATTCAATTTGCTGAACAGGATTTTGGGAAAAGTAGCCTCTTTGAGTGTACACCGCTTCTCCAGATGGGCAGTGGTAGGTATTTTCCTCATCCTGGGTGTGGTGGGAACGATAGGTGCTTCCAGAATTGTAGTCGGGGATAATGAACCTGGTTCGGCATCTCTCTACCGCAACTCTCCCTATAATGTTGCCGAGACGATGATAAGCAATAAATTTGCCGGCTCCAGCCCATATTACGTGTTAATTGAAAGTAAAGAAGCGGAAGGACTGGTAGATTCTCAGACACTTTTAGAAATGGAGTCACTTACGAATTACGTAAAGGAGAAAGTCCCTGAGGTAGGGCATTCTCTCTCCTTAGTAGATTATATTAAGGGCCTTAACTTTGCAATGTTTGGCGGCAACCCCAGATATTTAAGAGTTCCTGAGAAGAGCCAAACCATAGCAGAATATCTCTTCCTCTACTCCATGACTGCATTTCCCGGTGATTTTGACCCTGTGGTTAGTCCTGATTACAAGTATGCCAACATCAAATTTGATTTGAAAGACCATAAGGCAGGGACCATAAACAAAGTACTGACTGCAACTAAAGAGTGGGTGGATAAGAATCATAAGGTTCAGAATTTTGAATTCCGTTATCCAGGAGGAGA
>DAOVHK010000045.1 GCA_030671905.1 Clostridia bacterium
AGCCTGGTTCAGGCAAAAGTCTCCATAGTCTCTATGGGTAGAAGCAGAGAGGAGACGATTATAATAGATAGAGACTTGATAGATTTCAATTTTTAATTTATAATTACTATTGTTATTGAGTAGGGGCTGGATTCACAGGAGGTAGGAAATGGCGCGGGTTGTTTTAAGGAAGGCAACTAAGTTATATCCTGGAGGTGTTATCGGCGCCAAGGATATTAATTTGGAAATTGCTGATAAAGAGTTCTGCATTTTAGTTGGACCGTCAGGCTGTGGTAAATCAACCACGCTACGAATGATTGCTGGCCTGGAGGAAGTTACTGAAGGAGAAATCTATATTGATGATAGACTGATCAATGACATCCCTCCTAAAAACAGGGATATTGCTATGGTTTTCCAGAACTACGCTCTTTACCCCCATATGAGCGCCTATGAAAACATGGCTTTTGCACTAAAATTGAGAAAGTATCCCAAGAAAGAAATACAACACAGGGTAGAAGAAGCAGCAGAGATTTTAGGTATCCGGCCTCTTCTAAACAGAAGGCCAAAGGCACTCTCTGGTGGGGAAAGACAGAGGGTAGCAGTGGGGAGAGCTATAGTTCGTAAACCTAAAGTCTTCTTATTCGATGAACCTTTGAGTAATTTAGACGCAAAGATGAGAGTTCAGATGAGGACAGAACTCAGCAAGCTTCACAAGCGGTTGCAAGCTACTATGATCTACGTGACCCACGACCAGGTGGAGGCTATGACCATGGGAGACAAGATCACAGTATTGAAGGATGGCATCATTTACCAAGTGGCAGATCCAATCACTCTCTATGACCAGCCGGTAAATAAGTTTGTGGCCGGGTTCATCGGGACGCCTCCCATGAACTTTATGGAATGTCGGGTGATAAAAAAGGAGGCTGGAATATATATAGATGAAGGAAACTACGAAGTAAAAGTCAGTAAGAAGATGGGAAAAGCCCTCGAGCCCTATGTGGGTAGAGAAGTAGTCTTTGGCATTCGACCAGAGGATATTTATGATAAGCTCTATTCTGCAGGAGCTACCCGGGATAACACTATTTCCAGTACTGTAGAGGTTGTGGAGCCTATGGGTGCTGAGATAATGTTACATTTAACCACTGGCAAGAGTATTTTTATTGCCCGCGTTGGTTCACACAATAAAGCAAAAGTTAACCAGGACATAGAAATGGTCTTTGATATGGATAAGATTCATGTTTTTGATAAGAAGACAGAAAAGACTATAGTATAGTGTTGTGCAGGAAAAATTTACAGAAAGTTTACAGCTTTTTTACACAAATGTTATATTTTGGATATAAACTTTTTGGTGGAAGAAGAAGAAAAATAGGAGGATAATGTGCCGGGGAAATAAAGGTTGACTTCTATTTAGTTTTACTAAGAGAGGGACCATGAGTTCAAAAAATAGATTATAGCCGAATTATCAAAGATTATTAAGGTTTGGTAATTCGGCTTTTTGTTTTTCAGATGAGGGAATTTTTGAGGGAGAATTTCTACGAGGAGCCAGTGATGGAAAAGGAAGATTTAGCCAGAAGAATAAGAGAGCTGGGAGAAGAGTTGGGAGAGAAGACCTCGGAGTTGGTCAAGACTAATAGTAATCTGGTAGAATTCAGGAAAGAGTTGTCAAGAAAAATAAAGCAGAAGACGAAGGCACTCTCTTTTCTCTACAGGAT
This sequence comes from Clostridia bacterium, assembly GCA_030671905.1. Lineage (GTDB taxonomy): Bacteria > UBA6262 > WVXT01 > WVXT01 > WVXT01 > WVXT01. The sequence continues at coordinate 1,692 of DAOVHK010000045.1, forward strand.
AGAAAGAGATGTTTCCAATAAGTTGAAGATGGAAGATGTTTTAAAGGTAATCGTGGAAAAGGTGGGTTCGATTCTGAACGTGAAAATATGCTCTATTCTCTTAATAAATGATAAGACTAGCAAGTTGTCGGTTGAATGTGCTAAGGGACTGGAACCAAAAATTCTGAAGGATAAAGAACTTGAAGTGGGAAATAAGATTTCGGACTGGGTAGTAAAACATAATAGGCCAATTTTGGTGAAAAATATTGAGAAAGATACTCGCTTTGCTAAGAGGAGTGAGGATAAGTATTATAATAAATCTCTAATGAGTGTTCCTTTGGCTATAAAGGATAAGGTTATAGGAGTTATCAATGTAAACAACAAAAAGTCGAAAAGAGTCTTTAATCAGGAAGACTTTCGATTGCTCAAGCAGATAGCCGCTCAGGTTGCCATAGTTATCGAAAATGCCAGACTTTACAAGAGTTTAAGCAATCTTTATATGCGCACCATTATGGCCTTAGCAGCTACTATCGATGCGCGTGACCATTATACCAGGAGACATTCAGAGATGGTGGCTAAATACGCTGTAGCTATTGCTGAAGCAATGAAACTTCCTCCTGAGCGGGTAGAGCTTATCAGGCAGGCTTCCCATTTACACGATATTGGTAAGATTGGAGTGCATGACTTTATCCTTCTCAAGCCCGATAAATTAACTGATGAAGAATGGGAAGAAATAAAGCTCCATTCGGTTAAAGGTGCTGAAATACTGGCTCCCCTGGTTGTTTTCCTTAACGGAGTAATTGATATGGTCAAGCAGCATCACGAAAGATATGATGGGAAAGGTTATCCCAGCCACTACAAAGATGAGGAAATAGATATAGGAGCAAGGATAATGGCTGTAGCTGATGCCTTTGATGCTATGTTATCAGAAAGACCGTATAGGAAAGCATATTCTAAAAAGAGAGCAATTGAAGAATTGAGAGGAAATAGTGGAACGCAATTCGATCCGAAAATTGTGGAGACTTTTCTTGAGGTGTTAAATAAAGGGACGGGGTTAATTCAAAACAGATACCAATGATTACCAGATGGATTGGTAATATTTTTGAACTCACACTTCCACATAGTGTGAGTTTTTTATTTTTCTGCTTCACAGGCAGAGATTTGCTCTGTCACTACAGCTTCTGCTTTGGCGGAAGAAAAGTTTGACTTTTCAGACTATTTATGGTATATTCAAATGCGGAAAAATCTAAGTGGTGATTTGAGATTTTCATAAGAGAAGCAGGGAGGATATGGTGGTATCCCGAAAGAAGAAAGCGATAATGGATGCAAAGGAAATTTCCTGGACAATAAAAAGGATGGCTCACGAAATTGTGGAGAAGAGTTACGGAATAAAAGACCTTGTCATTGTGGGAATTCAGACCAGGGGAGTCCATCTTGCTAAGCGGATTGCCAGGGAGATAGAGACTATTGAGAAGAAGGAAATTCCTGTGGGGGCTCTGGACATCACTCTCTACCGCGATGATGTGGATTCAATAGCACATCAGCCTTTGGTTAAGGAAACAAAAATTCCTTTCGATATTACCGATAAGAAAGTAGTTCTCGTTGACGATGTCCTCTTTGCCGGAAGGACTGTAAGGGCTGCCCTCGATGAACTGATAGATTTCGGTCGTCCCAAAATTATAAGATTGGCAGTTCTAATCGATAGAGGCCTTAGAGAACTCCCTATCCAGCCTGACTTTGTGGGGAAAATTTATCCCACTTCTAAGAAAGAGCTTGTCTCGGTGAATTTGAAAGAAGTGGATGGAGAAGATAGCGTGTTTTTAAAATAATGAACCTTTGTGGAAGGAGTGACAGAGAGCGAAGCGAACGCAATTAGGGGAAACCTGTTGAGGTGTCCCCTATTGAGCACAGGCGGATTCACATAGGAGTGATGAATGCGGTTAAAGAATAAGGATTTACTCGGCCTGGAATATCTGGATAGAGAAGAGATAAATTTAATTTTAGAAACAGCGAAACCATTTAAGGAGCTGTTTACCCGCTCAGTAAAGAAAGTCCCTCCTTTACGGGGTAAGACCGTGGTGCTTCTCTTCTACGAGCCCTCAACCAGAACCAGAATTTCTTTCGAGCTGGCAGCCAAGAGGTTGAGTGCCGATGTTTTGAATATTTCTGCCTCCACCTCCAGTGTGGCCAAGGGTGAAAGTCTAATCGATACCGCAAAAACTTTAGAAGCAATGAAGGCCGACTTCGTGGTTATTCGCCATTCCATGTCAGGAGCTCCCCAGATTCTTGCCCGAACAATAAGTGCCTCCATAATTAATGCTGGTGATGGAACTCACGAGCATCCCACGCAAGGGTTATTGGATATGTTTACCATCTGGGAGAAGAAAGAGAGACTTTCAGGCCTGAAGGTTGCTATTGTGGGAGACATTCTTCACTCGCGCGTTGCTCGGTCAAATATCTGGGGATTGAATAAGATGGGAGCAAAAGTATACGTGGTAGGGCCAGCAACTTTGATGCCTCCTAAGATTGAACAGATGGGCGTGAAAATCTTCTACGATCTAGACGAGATAATTGATGAGCTTGACGTGATTAACATTTTGAGAATTCAGATAGAGAGACAGAAGGAGAATCTATTTCCTTCCTTGCGGGAGTATAACGAAATTTTTGGCATTACCGATGAAAGATTGAAAAGAGCGAAGAAAGATCTTCTGGTGATGCATCCCGGTCCAATGAATAGAGGGATAGAGATATCCTCTTCGGTGGCAGAGGGTTCACGTTCTGTAATCACCGAACAGGTCACCAATGGGATTGCGGTGAGGATGGCAGTCCTTTACCTTCTGGCTGGTGGAGATAGCCGGGGTATGAAAAGATAGGAATCACAATCATCTCGGGAGGAGCGTGTTGAGATTAGTCATTAGAAATGGAAGAGTAGTCGATCCTAAAAATAAGATTGATAAGAAAGTAGACATCCTGATTGAAGATGGAAAAATAACGAAGATTGGAGAATCTTCAAAATTCAGGCCGGGAGATGTTACCAGGTCTACGATAACAATTGATGCCACGGGTAAGGTGGTCACCCCTGGGTTGATCGATATACATACCCATTTACGAGAACCGGGTAGGGAAGACGAGGAAACAATTGCTTCCGGAACCCGCGCTGCTGCACAGGGGGGATTTACCTCTATCTGTTGTATGCCCAATACCCAGCCTGTGGTTGATTCTGTCTCTGGTGTGAAATTTATTCTCACTACAGCTTCCCAGGAAGGAGTAGTGAATGTTTATCCTATAGGAAGCATAACCAAAGGACGAAAAGGAGAAGAAATAGCAGAGATAGGGAAGATGAGAATTGCTGGAATTGTGGGTATCTCTGATGATGGCAAACCAGTGATGAACGCTCAGATAATGCGACGGGCTCTGGAATATGCTAAGATGTTCAATCTCCCGGTGATCTCTCACTGTGAGGATTTAAACCTTTCTATAGGTGGGGTAATGAACGAAGGATTTACCTCCACGGTTTTAGGTTTAAAAGGAATACCCAGTCAGGCTGAGGAAGTAATGGTGGCCCGGGATATCGCCCTGGCAGAGTTGACCGGTGGGAAGTTACATTTAGCCCACATTACTACCCGTCGCTCTGTGGAACTAATTCGCCAGGCGAAGAAGAAGAAAATAAAGGTAACCTGTGAAACCGCACCCCACTACTTCTCTCTTTCCGAAGAGGAGGTTCAGGGTTATGACACTAATACGAAGATAAATCCTCCTTTAAGAACTAAGGATGATATCAAGGCATTATGTGAAGGACTGGCTGATGGCACAATTGATTGTATAGTATCAGACCATGCTCCCCATCTGGACGTGGAGAAAGATTTAGAATATAATATAGCTCCTTTTGGCATAATCGGACTAGAGACGACGTTACCCTTGATTCTTACAAATCTGGTAAGTAAGAAGATACTAAACTTAAGTCAAGCAATAGCAAAATTGACTGTGAACCCGGCAAATATTCTGGGACTGGAGAAAGGGTCTCTCTCCATAGGGTCTGATGCTGACCTCACCATAATCGATTTGAATCTGAAAAAGAAAATTGGCAACGAATTCACTTCGCAGAGTAAGAATTCCCCATTTATTGGTATGGAGTTGAAGGGGTTCCCCGTGACTACCATAGTTGGGGGTAAAGTGGTAATGAAAGATGGAAAGCTCGTTTAGGAAAGACTTGGCGAATTTATCCTCACTTCCTAGGGAACCTCTTTTTTTACCGAAGGCGAAAAACCATCCCCTCAAGTCGTTCGGAAAAAATCCCCCATGTTTCCCAGAGGACAGATATGGTGCAGGTTGATGCGAAGATTTTAGAGAATAGAGAGATTGGGTCCCAGCGGTATAAGATGGCCCTTTCTGCTCCTCAAATTGGACGCCAGGCGAAGCCCGGCCAATTTATTCATGTAAGAGTTTCTAAAAGTTTTCCTCCTCTTTTGCGCAGACCATTTAGCGTCCATCGTGTACAAGGTCAAAAGATTGAGATACTGTATAAGGTTATGGGCAAAGGCACAGAAATTTTAAGCAGAAAGAAAGGAGGAGAATATCTGGATATTCTGGGTCCTTTGGGGAAGGGGTATCAGTTACCATCTGCCACATCAAAGATATCAGATATTATCCTTGTAGCCGGAGGCACAGGGGTGGCTTCCCTTCTCTTCTTGGCAGAATCGATTTCCGTTGCCAATCCCGAATTATCAATTCTCGTTCTCATTGGGGCTAAGAATAGAGAGGAACTTCTGTCTGAAGGAGATTTTAGGAGATTGGGTTGTGGGGTGGAAGTAGCTACGGAAAATGGCACAAAAGGATATAAGGGTCTGGTCAGTGAGCTTTTAGAAAAGTGCCTACCACTTTCAGGGGATAAACCTAAGTTAATAGTCTTTGCCTGTGGGCCTTCTGAGATGCTAAAAATGATAGGAAAGATTTCCAGGAAACATCGATTTCCCTGTCAGGTTTCCTTAGAGGAACGCCTGGCCTGTGGAGTGGGTGCTTGCCTCGGTTGCGTGGTTAAAGCCAAAGGTTCTACTTACACTTATAAGCGAGTCTGTAAAGATGGCCCTGTCTTTGACGCTGGGGAGTTGATTTGGGAATGATGCGAAAGGCAAAAGAGAAACCCCCGAATTTAGCAATAGAGCTCGCCGGAATTTCTTTGAAAAATCCTGTAATGGTCGCCTCGGGAACATTTGGCTACGGAGAAGAGTATGCCCAGCTTGTAGATTTAAATAGGCTGGGAGCAATTGTTGCCAAGACCATTACTTTAAAGCCGAGGCTGGGAAACGAACCCCCCAGGATGGTGGAGACTGCCTCAGGGGTCCTAAACTCAATTGGTCTACAAAATGTTGGTATAGATGCGTTTATTAATGAGAAGTTACCGTTCTTCAGGGAATACGATGTTCCTTTAATTGTGAGTATTGCTGGTGAGACCACAGATGAGTATGTGCAACTGGCGAAGACCTTGCAAGGAGAGAAGATTACCGGGCTGGAATTGAATCTTTCCTGTCCCAACATTAAATATGACAGAAAACTTATGTTCGCCCAGGATGCACAAGCGACTCATCAGGTGGTGAGTAGAGTAAGGAAGGCGACCAGCCTTCCCCTTATGGTGAAGCTTTCTCCTAATGTTACGGATATAGCTTCTATTGCCAAGATGTGTGAGGAAGCGGGAGCGGATGGAGTCTCCCTGATAAACACATTTACGGGTATGGCAATAGACATAGAAAATAGAAAGCCCATATTACACCAGATTACAGGCGGACTTTCCGGTCCGGCAATTAAGCCGATAGCTCTCAGAATGGTCTATGAAGTCCATAAAACAGTGAAGATTCCCATAATCGGTATAGGTGGAATTATGACCGCTGGTGATGCCTTAGAATTTATTATTGCTGGTGCCAAAGCTGTGGCTATTGGCACAGGTAACTTCGTTGATTCCCTAACCTCGATTAAGGTTATTGATGGAATAAGAGAATATATGGTAAAGAATAAAATTAAAGATATAAAATCGATAGTAGGGAGCTTGAAGTGTCCGAAAAGCTAATTGTAGCTCTTGATGTCGAAGAGATAGAAAAAGCAGAGAATTTAGTCGATTCTTTGATTTCCTATGCGAAGTTGTTTAAAGTTGGTAGCTTCCTGTTCACTGCCGAGGGCCCGAAAGTTTTAGATATGGTAGTAAAAAAAGGAGGGAAAGTATTCTTAGATTTAAAGTATTGTGATATTCCCAACGTGGTGGCTAACTCTGTCAGAATGGCCCAAAGACACGGGGTCTTCTCTTTGACTCTCTCTATTCTTGGAGGGAGGAAGATGTTGGAGGAGGCAGCTTTGGTTCATCCCCGACCTCTCCTCTGGGGAGTTACAATTTTGACTAGCATAGATTCTCCCGATATGAAGGAACTGGGAATATCCAGAGAGATTGGTGATGAAGTTGTAGCTCTGGCGAAGATGGCCGAAAGCGCAGGATTGGAAGGTGTCGTGGCTTCCCCTCTTGAAATTGAGCTCATCAGGAAGGCTACCAGAAAAGATTTCATCATAGTGACCCCGGGGATAAGACCTCTGGTGGGGCAGAAGTCTTTACCTGATGACCAGAAAAGGGTAATGGCTCCTGGCGAAGCTTTAAGGAAGGGAGCCGACTATATCGTTGTAGGAAGGCCAATCATAGAAGCCCCCGACCCTGTTGGGGCAGTTAAAGCGATATTGCAGGAGATGGAAAAGTGGAGTTGACTGAGAGAGAGGTTTTAGAGATATTCCAGAAAAGTGGTGCACTGCTTTCCGGACACTTCAGGCTCTCTTCTGGTTTACATTCGAGCGAATATCTTCAGTGTGCGTTGGTTCTTCAATATCCGGATTTGGCGGAAAAGCTTTGTAATCAACTCGCCTCTGAGTTTAAGCTTCGCGGGTCAAAGATTGATGCTGTCATCTCTCCCGCTATTGGAGGAATAATCGTTGGTCAAGAGGTGGCTAAAGTTTTAGGCTGTCGAGCCATATTCTGCGAGAGAGAAGAGGGCAAGATGAAATTACGTCGTGGATTTGAAATACGAAAAGAGGAGAAAGAGGTAGTTGTAGAAGACGTAGTCACTACAGGTGGTTCGGTTAAGGAGATAGTAGAGATTGTGCAGGATGAGGGGGGAAAGGTGGAAGGAATAGGAGTAATTGTTGACCGTAGCAAACCTTCCTTTTCAGATGAGATGGCTACCCTAAATTTACCCTTAAACAGTCTTCTGAGAATAGATATAGAGACTTATTCTCCAGAGGAGTGCCCAATTTGTAAGAAGGGAATCCCTTTACAAAAACCGGGAAGCAGATAAGAGGCAAAGGATGGCCAATATTCTTCCTTTTAGAGGCATTTTCTATAATCGAGAAAAAATAAAGGAGCTATCGCGAGTCCTTGCTCCACCTTACGATATTATCTCTAGTGAGGCACAGGAAAGGTACTACGAGACGAGTCCATACAACGTAATTAGACTCATTTTAGAAAAAAAATTTCCCGGCGATAACGAAGCCAATAATAGATATACCAGATCAGCCCAGTTTTTCCAGGAGTGGCTTGAGGAAGAGATACTAATAAGGGATGATTCGCCCGCTATCTATCTTCTGGAACAGGAATATGAATTAAGAAGCGATATGTTCGGAGAGGTGGCTCCTAAAGGTAAAGGAAAAATTATTAAAAGGCGTGGCTTTATAGCTCTTACCCGGTTGGAGGATTTCTCTAAAGGAATAGTGCGACCACATGAAAGCACAATGGCTGAGCCAAAGAGAGATAGGTTGAATCTTATCAAAGCCTGCAGGGCAAACTTCTCCCAGATTTTTACCACTTATGAGGATTTAGAAAATAGAATCGATAAATTGTGGGAGGAGAAAAAGAATGAGTCCCCGCTAATCGACATTATCAATGAAGAAAATATTAGACATAGATTGTGGAGAATAGACGACCAGAAGTCACTTAACTGGATAGCAGAAGGAATGAGAGATAAGAAATTGTTTATCGCCGATGGTCACCATCGTTATGAGAGTGCCCTGGAGTATCGAAATGAGTTAAGGAAGAATAATCCCAGACATTCGGCCCAGGAGAGTTATAACTATGTAATGTCATACTTTGTAAACATGAAAAATGGTGGACTTGAGATTTTGCCTACCCATCGAGCAATCAGGAATTTTGAAGGATTTGATGAGAAGAAATTAATTGCGGAAGCAGGAAAATATTTTGATATAAAAATGCTTAACAACTTAAAAGAGTTATTAAGTCAAATGAAAGACGAGAAAGCAAAACACAGAATAGGAATGTATGTTGGTGGGAATGAATTTTATATATTAAGTTTGAAAGATGAAAGAATTACTAAAGAGTTGATTAAAGGAAGAGCGGAGATTTTTTGTGAACTCGACGTAGTAATATTGCACACTTTAATTATCGAGAAGGTTTTGAAAATTTCCCCGGAGAATCAACAAAGTATTACCTATTCCGAAAAGATTAATGAGATGGTTCGTAAAGTAAGAGATGGTTCGCACTGTGTAGCCTTTTTTCTCAGGCCGGTAAAAGTGTCTGAGTTTAAAGCCGTAGTTGAAGCCGAGGAGATAATGCCCAAAAAATCAACATTTTTTTATCCCAAGCTGTTGAGTGGTTTAGTAATTAATAGGATTGATTAGAGGCAAGGAAATGGCACCGTAAACGGTGCCCGACCAGGAAGGTGAACATGAAAAAGATATTTCTGTTGGTTACTGTTCTTTTGCTGATTGGCTGGCTACCCAATATTTCTCTCCAAGCAACTGAGGTTGAGAATGAGCCTGTCTTCCACTACCTTTTGGGGAGCATCTATTATGAGGACGGGGATATAAGAGCTGCTGCTTCAGAATATGAAAAGGCGGTGCAACTGGATAGCAGTTCACCATTTCTTCACATGGAGCTGGGAAAAGTATATTATGCTTTAGGTCGGTTCGATGAGGCGGTGGAGGAGTTTTATAGGACTTTGAATTTCCAAGAAAATAATCGAGAGGCTTACCAGTATTTGGCGGAGATTTACAAAAGGAAAGAACAAGAATCGGAAGCCATTGAATTTTATAAAAAGATAATAGAGTTGAATCCTGAAGATTTGGA
>DAOVHK010000040.1 GCA_030671905.1 Clostridia bacterium
GCCTGAACCTTTGCCCTTTCTGCAGAAATAAACACATCACCCAAAAGGCGAGAAGAAAAAGGTATAGATGGAGTAAATTCTCTATGTTCTTCCATGGGGAAAGCAATCACATCAGTTGTGCGGTTAACCTTCCTATATCTTCTGTTTAATCTCTTGATGTAACTGTTATTGACGAAAATTATTCCCACCTCGCATTCCCTTTGTCCCAATTTCCGTCTATTTCTACTCCCTAAACTGACTGCTTCTTCTACTACCCTCTGTATATACTTTTTATCAATCTTGACTTTATTTTGCAAATTAACCACACTGACTAAAAGACCCTTCTTTCGTTTCTCTTTTTTTCTCCCGGTTAACTTTACCACTAAACTACCCCTGCCTTTTAATACCCCAGAGATGAAGGGATAGTTATAGGAGCTTCAAATCCGCCAGGTTTTCTGTAGTGTAGCCCTTTATGGGCGTAATTCTTACTTGGGCGACCATAAAGGTCGCCCCTACGCGACCAAAACCATTGCGGGCATAAAGCCCTACACTACCGAGCGACTCCGATAACTATCCCTTCATCTCCTTTTATTCTTTTTTGGGATACTCCACACGGGTATGGTAAATCCCTGTCAGAGTATGAGCGAAACTTTCAGCTATTCGATGCAGGTTTACCAAAGTTATATCACAATCGTTCAATTGCCCGTCAATAAATTTATCATTAATCATTTTATCTACCATATTTCTCAATCGTTCATAAGAAGGTTCTTCTACAGTCCGAGAAGTTGCTTCCACAGCATCTGCCAACATCACAATGGCTGCTTCTTTAGTCCTTGGCTTAGGGCCGGGATAACGGTATTTTTCCTTTCCCACTTTAGAGGCCTTGTTTTCTTCCATGGCTTTATGATAAAAATAATGTATAAGACTTGTGCCGTGGTGTTGTTCAATAATATTAATAATCGGCCTGTGTAATTTGTGCCCCCTTGCCAGGTCTACCCCCTCCTTTACATGGGAAATCAGAATCAGGCTACTCATGTTGGGAGTCAAATCATCGTGTTTGCTTAATAGCCCTTCCTGGTTTTCAGCAAAATATTCTGGGTTTTTCAGTTTTCCAATATCATGATAATATGCACCCACTCGCGCCAAAAGCGAATTGGCACCAATTAACTCTGAAGCATTTTCCACTAAGTTGCCTACAATTATACTATGATGATAAGTTCCCGGCGCCTCCATCATTAGTTTTTTCAATAGAGGCTGATTGAAATCGCACAATTCTAACAATTTAGTATTGGTAGTAATAGAGAAAAGTTCTTCTAAATAAGGTAATATTCCCATAGTCAGGATAACGGACAGGAATCCATTGCCAATTCCCCAAAGAAAATTCTCTCCCAATTGAGTAAATGGTCTTTGCCTTATTAAACCAATCATCGCGATAATCACCATATTGGCACCACTTATGTATAACCCTGCCCGAACGAGGTCTCGGCGATGCCTCACATCGAGGCTGCTGAAGATTCCAGCCACTCCTCCTATCAGAGCGAAAAAGAACAGGTCGAAATTGAATCTACTAATCAGTGCTAAGATAATACTTAACAGAAGTACGACGACCATTGCCAGATGCGGGTTAATCAGAATTGTAATTAACATTCCCGCTGAAGCTATAGGAACTAAATAGCTTGATAATTCGGGTGTCACATGAATTACTTCAATAATCAGAGCCATAATAACTGTTATTAACCCGATAATTGCTAAAGAATTATGGTCACCTCGATCTAAAGCATATCTTTTTATATAGACAGAGAGCATAACCACGATAATTCCGATAAATAAGAAGAGTCCCAGGACATTTTTCCAGAAAAACCCAAACTCTATCAGAAGAATCCAGAAAAGAATTAAAAATATAGTCACTCCTATAAGCCAAGGTGAAACACGAGTCTCACGAAGAGGAACTCTTTTTATTTTCTTTTTCTCCCGGTCTTTCTCGTCAGTTAATTTCAAAAGTCCGATTAAAAATCGCCGTAAAAAGTGTCTCCATCTAACCACAACAAACTCCTTAAAATCTTGTCCCGATGAATCGGGACCTACAGAATTTTATCGTTTGTTTTTCTTTTCGTACTCCTCGTAAGCAGTAATGATTTTTTTAACTAATCGATGCCGTATAACGTCCGCTTGGGAAAAATATATAAATTTTATTCCCCTGACTTTCTTCAAAATTCCCTGCACCTGAATGAGGCCAGAGAACCTTTTATCCTCAAGGTCCACCTGAGTAATATCGCCTGTAATTACAGCCTGTGCATCAAATCCCAGGCGGGTTAGAAGCATCTTCATCTGCTCAAGAGTAGTGTTTTGAGCTTCATCTAAAATGATGAAAGCATCATCTAGTGTCCGACCTCTCATATAAGCCAGAGGAACAATCTCAATAATCTCTTGTTTTCTATATCTCTGGAACTTCTCCGGACCAATCATGGAATAGAAAGCATCGTAGAGGGGATGCAAATAAGGATTTATCTTTTCATAAAGATCACCGGGTAAAAAGCCGAGTTTCTCTCCCGCTTCGACAACCGGACGAGTTAAAACTATCCGTTCAACTCTCTCCTCTTTTAATGCTTGCAGAGCAGAGGCACAAGCTAAATAAGTCTTTCCCGTTCCCGCAGGACCGATACTGAAGACAATATCGTAATTCCGCATAGCATCAACATAAACCTTCTGCTGGAGTGTCTTGGGTTTAATCTCTTTATCTTTCTCCGTGAGATAAACTACATCTGAGAAAATCTTTTCCTGCTCTTTCCTCTGGGTTGAACGGATTATATTCATAGCAGATTCAACCTGTTGAGTTCTTAGAATCTCGTCCTTGTGGACAATTTTCAACAACTCATCGATTAACCTCTCTACATCTTTAACATCTTTTGAGTTTCCCTTTATGGTCAACGTATCTCCCCGAGCGAAAAGCTCTATGGGAAAGGAGGCTTCGATAAGTCGAAGATTGTTGTCGTATTGTCCAAAAAGAATAACAGCTTCTTTATTACTTTTCAAAGTAATCTTTTTACTGACCAAATTTCGCTCCTGTTATAACAGTAATATATTATGGAAAAAAGCAGCGGTCAAACCTCTACTTATGCCATAGAGGGTCAGTACCTTGCTAGACAGTAAGATACCTACCTCCGCGTTTTCCTCCAAAATTTGTTCATTCGCTGAGTCTTATGGTGTGAAATTATGGTTAAGGAATACTTAACCTTTGCCCAGGGTAGATTAGATCGGGGTCCTTAATTTTGTCCTGGTTTGCTCTGTAAATCCTCTTCCACTTCCAGGGATCTCCGTAAAATCTCTTCTTCTTAGCAATGTTCCAGAGACAATCTCTATCCCTCGCCCAGGTCCCTACCACATAAACTCCTGATACTTCTTCTACCACCTCTTCCTCTGCAATTTCCTCTTCCACAACTTCCTCTTCTTCCATTGCTTTTGCTAAAGCCGCTTCTCTTGCTGCATTTGCAGCTGCCTCTGCCTCCCAGGCTTTGGAAGTAGCAGTTGGATAGTCGCCTTCGGCGAAGGCACCTCGTGCCTCTTCAAGTAAAGACTCTGCTATTGCGACATCAGCACCAACTTCCCAAGCAGCGTCTATTGCTTTACTAGCAGAAGCAATGGCCTCCTCTGCATCCAGCCTGGCCTGGTCAACCGGTGCAACTAAAGGCCTTTTTGGGCACCCGGTCAACACTAACAAAAGAAGACTTAAAAGAAACAGTCCTAAAACTTTCTTCATTTCCTCACCTCCTTTTCTTTAATTATGAATTTTCGCTCTCTTACTGGAGTGTCCCGACTTGTCGGGGCGCTTTACACTTTTATTTTTCTAATTTTAAATGCAGTTCTTTTAGCTGTCTCTCTGACACTGCTGAGGGAGCATTAGTCAAAGGAGAGAAAGCTTTCTGGGTCACAGGAAAAGCAATCACATCCCTGATGGAACTACTCCCGGTTAAAATCATAACCAATCTATCCAGTCCAAAAGCAAATCCCCCGTGAGGAGGAGCTCCATATCCTAAAGATTCGAGTAAAAATCCAAATTTCTCCTTAACTTCCTGAGAGGGGATTTTCAATAAATGGAATATCTTTTCCTGTAAATCTCTCTGATGAATCCTGATGGACCCGCCCCCTATCTCATGACCGTTCAGTACCAGGTCGTATGCCCGGGAAAGGACCTTGGAAACTTTTTCCATATCTTTGGGGAGCTCTGTTAACTTTTCCAAGAAAGGAAAAGCTTCTTCCTTGGGTGAAGTAAATGGGTGATGCACGGGACTCCATCTTTTCTCTTCTTCATTATATTCGAAAAGGGGTGGGTCCACAATCCAGACAAAAGAGAAAAAACTCGGTTCCACAGAAATCTTCCGCCGCTCAGAAAAGAGATAATCTAAATCAAGGGACTTATCCGGAATTAGATTTAAGCGTTCACCAAGAACGGTGCGCAACTTGCTTAAAGCATCATAGACAATTTTTGCTTTATCGGCAACAAAGAGCAGTAAATCACCTTTTTTGGCTTCGGTCCTTTCAGCAATTGCATCCAGTTCTTCTTGTTTAAAGAATTTGGTTATAGGTGACTGGAACGTTTTATCGGTCATTTTCATCCAAGCCAAACCTTTTGCTCCACAATCACCAGCCATTTCCTTTAACTCATCGAGTTCCTTTCGGCTGGTTTCAGCAAGACCTTTAGCATTCAAAGCACAAACAATGCCGTTTTTCTTCAGCGCTTCTTTAAAAATTCTGAACTCGCTCTTTTCAGCAATATCTGAAATTTCTTTCAATTCCATAGCGAACCTGACGTCCGGTTTATCCGTCCCGTATCTACGGAATGATTCCTCATAAGTGAGCCGTGGAAAAGGACGGGGGATATCTATTTTCAATACTTCCTTAAACACCCGGACCATTAGTTCCTCGGTTATGAATTGAATGTCTTTTTCATCAGTAAAAGACATCTCGTAATCTATCTGGGTAAACTCAGGTTGACGGTCCTTTCGCAAGTCTTCGTCTCGAAAACATTTTACAATCTGGAAATATTTCTCCATTCCGCCAATCATTAATAACTGCTTAAATAGCTGTGGTGACTGGGGCAGAGCAAAGAAACTCCCGGGATTAAGCCGGCTGGGAACCAGATAATCTCGCGCTCCTTCGGGAGTAGATTTGGTCAAAAATGGTGTCTCCACTTCTATAAATCTATGCTCATCAAAGAAATTCCTGGTGGCTTTACACACTCTATCTCTCAGGAACAGGTTTCTCTGCATTTTTTGCCGTCTCAAATCGATATACCTATACTTCAACCTCACCTCTTCGGACACATCGACCTGGTCACTAACTTCAAAGGGAGGCGTTTTCGCTTTATTCAAAATCTCCACCTCTTCCGGCAAGACCTCAATTTCACCTGTAGGCAACTGAAGATTAGCTGTTCCTTCCGGTCTGGGAGCAACTTTTCCAGCGACGCTAATAACGTATTCAGCCCTCAGCTTCCGGGCTAGAGTCTCCAATTCTTTAGCCCGCGCCCCAGAGCTTTCCTGGCGACCAAAGACAATTTGAGTAATTCCTTCTCTGTCTCTTAGGTCAATAAATATGACCCCTCCGTGATCTCGCCACTTGTGCACCCATCCTGAGAGGATTATCTCCTGTCCAACATTCTTCTTTCTTAATTCCCCACAGGTGTGAGTTCTCTTCAATTTAGGCATGTTCAACCCCAAATTTTGATTTTACAACAATCGTTGCCAGGATTCTGTGTAGCGTCGAAAGATAGTTTGTGAGATGGCCTCCCCCGATTCATCAGGGATTCCAGACCTTTCTAATGGTGAGCCTGGCGACCTGAGCTAGGAACAGTTTCGCAACAGGTATCCTTTCAGTTCAGAAAATGGGACGGTTTCCTGTCCACCAGTGCTCATATTTCTCACTGTGGCTCTTTTCCCGGAAAGCTCTTCCTCACCGATAATCAGGGTAAATTTTGCCTTCCATTTATCTGCCTGTCGTAACTGCGCCTTGAGGCTGGTGGGATTAAAATCATTCAAAACTTTCAAATTCTCATGCCGCAGTTCACGAATTAATTTGATAGATTCTTTTAATGCCTCCTCCCCTAAGGTAGCCACATACACATCTGTTTGCACGCCAGAAGGGAGTGAAATCTTTTCTTTGTCTATAACTTCCATGACTCTTTCTACACCCAAAGCAAAACCCACGGCAGGCAAATCGGGACCGCCTAAATCACGAACCAATCGGTCGTACCTTCCTCCGGCAGCAAGAGTGTCTTGAGCACCCAGCCCCTCATATTTTATCTCGAATGCAGCCTTTGTATAATAGTCCAGCCCTCTAACCATATAGGGGTCGAGAGTATAATCTATTTTCAGGAAGTGTAAATACTCTTTCACTTTTTCAAATTGTTCCTGACAGTCCTGGCAAAGGTAGTCAAAGATTTTGGGAGACTTCTCTATATATACCCGGTCTCCGTCTTCCTTGCAGTCTAAAATCCTCATAGGATTGAGGGAATACCTGTTGTGACAATCAGTGCACATCATTTTAATTTTGTCCTTAAAATAATCTTTAAGGCTTTCCCGATACCTGGCTCGGCAACGGGGACAACCAACGCTATTCAGGTAAAGGGTCAGATTTTTTAACCCCAGAACGTGGAAAAGCTCCAAAGTCAGAGTAATAATTTCTATATCGCTGGCAGGATTATCGGGGCCGATAAGTTCGGCTCCAATCTGATAGAATTCGCGTTGCCTTCCTTTTTGTGGTCTTTCGTAGCGATACATTGGACCAAGGTAGTATAACCTGGTGATTCTTTTTTGTCGATAGAGATTGTTTTCAATAACTGTCCTGATTATTCCTGCAGTCCCTTCCGGCCTTAAGGTGAGGCTGCGTCCTTTCTTATCCAAAAATGTGTACATCTCTTTAGTTACAATATCTGTGTCGTCTCCAATACTTCTCTGGAATAGCTCTGTTACTTCAAAAATGGGCGTGCGTATTTCTTCATACCCGTACTTCTGAAATATTTCTCGAGCAACTTTTTCCAGATATTGCCGCTTCCTGGCTTCTTCCGGTAAGATATCTCGCGTGCCACGAATAGATTTGTACTTCAATTTAGGCTCCTACACTTAAAGACCATTTATTTGCTTAACACTTCGAACAGCTTCCTTTAGCACCTTCTGAACATCCCATCCCTTACCCTGTTCCAGAAGCTCAAGCATAAATACCCCTTCGTATTTAACCAATTTCAATGTCTGGACAAAGTTTTGCCAGTTTATATTTCCTATACCAGGAATATTGTGGTCGTCAGAGGTTCCAAAATTATCAGAAATATGAAGGTTTATAATCCACTCCTTACACTTTTTAACTACATCGCTAACGTTCTCGGCCAAATTTGCGTGGGACGTATCAAGACAGATTCCTACTTTTTGAGAATTTATCTCCCAAATTAACTTCAACAGATCGACCGAATATCCGCATAAAATATGGGGAAGTTGATTCTCTAAGGCCAATCTTATGGGCTTATCCTGGCAATATTTCAGGAGCTCATCAATGCTCTTTTTCGCCTGAGACAGGCGATACATCTTTTGCGTTAAATTGTCAAAATGTGAGGAAGCAGTACTGGGATGGAATACTAATATGTTTCCCTCAAGAAATTCTAAAACATCTATTGCCTTTTTGATTTCAGAGATGGCGAAATTTCTCTTCTCCTCCTCCACTTGGGAAATATCCAGTTCAGGAGAGAAAGGAGCATGTAAGGAAACTACTCGTAAAGTGAGTTCCTTAATTTTCTTTTTCAATTTCCTGGTGTAATCCCAATTATGGTAATCGTAGTGAACGTGTTTTCCTTTTTTTTCTATCCCAGCCCAAACTTCAATATTGTCAAATCCTGATTCTTTTATTAACTGTAAGGATTCTATCAAATCACTTTTATATAGAATTCCAGTGGAAATCCCGATTTCCATCCAACTAACAGCCTCCAGATTTCAAATATTCTTTCTAAATTTAGGCAAAAGTATCTTTATATTTTTCTAAATTGAAGCCGCAGTCTGGTCTCCAGCAGTAGCCTTTTCTTCTATGGGAAAGACAATTAAGTTCATCTCCATCCACAGAACCATCCCTCAGGAGCCCAGCAAAAGTTCTCACATAAAAGTCTGCTCTTGTAGCCGCATCATACTTCAACCACAAATTCCCCCACCCATAATCTCGCTCAAATTTTGACCTTACGAGTCCGGCAATATGTTTGGGATGCCAACCCATCCCTGAGAGAACCTTGGTTAAAACCTGCATGTTAGTCGGTTTCAAAAGGTGTTCATTGGGAACTCTCAAAGCATGAGAAACACAGGGAGGAAGGCTATGTAAATCGAAACGGTCGTATGTTTTTCTCCAATCCCAACAGGGATTATGTTCTTCGGAATCAAAGTATTTATGGAACTGATAGAGTCGCGACCTTATATAACTTCTAATTAAATTTTCAAACCCTTTAGATTGGTCGGGTATTTCTGTCGTGCCCCTGGTAGCACATTCTATAGCCTGATGAAAATTCTGTCGAATCTTTAGGAGCTCTGGCAAGGAATCCAGTCCTCCACGAGGCAGAGCTACTATCACAGGAGTCCTTTCGGACACTTCATCTCCTACTTTATACCTTTCAACTTTATGTTTCTGGTAACTACTAAATGGACAGCGAATATCCCGTAAATAAATGGGATCACCATACATCGATAAGTCTAAAGAAATGGCCTCCCTTCCCTTTCTTACCGGCTGACAAGCCACTTCAGTACACACAACAGGAATACTCGTTTTTCCCCTTACTTCCTTCATAACTAGATGGGCTAAGTATTCCATTAACCTACCCATCCCGTCGAAAATGCGGCCATGAGAGAAAGGGACTGAACGATGTCGCCTTCCCGAAGAAGTAGCGTATTTGCCAGCGAGAGTATCCTCTATTCTTCCAATTTTCTCCAGTTTCTTCTCTGTTCCCGTTCCCAGGGCTACACGAGAAGTGAAGTGGTACCCCCTGCCAGTCATAACCACTAAGGGAATTATATTGAATCTATAAAGAACTGTCAAAACAGCATTATAAACCGATTCCAACTTCTGGAAGGTCTCCTGAGGATATAAATAAGGCTCCCCGGGAAAATCGAGGTTAAAATATTCTATATCGAGAATACTTAATATACTTTGCCGGTCCCAAATTGACCTGAATATGTCCAGCCCTTTCTCCAGAATCCAGGAAAATCCGTCCTGGGAAGTAGAAAGGAATCCCTCTGGAGATAGACCTGCCTGGCGTAAGAATTCCCCATACCCAACCAGGTACTCAGCAGTGAATGCTGAAAAATCGCCTTCTATCCCACCACAATATTCGCCAATCCGTTGCCGGACATTGGAGTCTTTATAAAAATCTGCTTGTCCAAACATACATTTATAAACCAGTTATTTCCTTTACTTTTCCACTTTTTAACTTTCCAAACTTTCTTTAGAACTATACACAATTCTCGTTTTTAAGTCAAGCAAAAACCCGAACTTTACTTCCGCTAAAGCGGACGTTGGAGTAGCACCGCTTGCGGTGCGCTATCGCGAAATCCCGATGAATCGGGACTATTCCACATAGAACGTTCAAAAGCTATTAATAATCGAATTGGGTTTGACTTTAATGGAGAGTGCTTTTCATGTGGGTACCACCGATGGTGAGCTTCTTTATGCGAATAGTAGGTTGACCGTCAGTGACGGGGACCCATTGTCCATCCTTGCCGCAGGTGCCAATATTAAAGCCCAAGTCACTGCCGACCATTATAATCGAATTTAAAACCTCAGGACCGTTTCCAATTAGAGTTGCCCCTCTTAACATTTCTCCTACTTTACCATTAACTATCTCGTAGCCCTCTTCTACTTCAAAGACGAAATCACCGTTGGCTGTATTCACCTGTCCCCCACCCATTTTCTTCACCAGAAACCCTTTGTTTACGGAACGAATGATTTCCTCTGGCTGGGACTCTCCCGGGAGAATATAGGTATTACTCATCCTGGGAATAGGCTGGTGATGGTATGATTCTCTTCGTCCGTTTCCCGTAGATTTAGTTCCATCCTTTTGGGCTGTAAAGCGGTCGTAGAGATAATTTCTTAGCATTCCCCTTTCCAACAAGATTGTCTTCTGAGCAGGGGTTCCTTCATCGTCAAAATGGAAAGAACCCCTGTAGTTGGGAATAGTGGGATCGTCCACTACAGTAATAAGTTCAGAAGTAACCCTTTTGCCCAGCATCCCCATATAGGCTGGAGATACTTTCTTCTGTACTGAATCTGCTTCCAAAGAATGCCCGATCGCCTCATGAATCATAGTTCCTCCTGCAGTAGATGTCAAAACGACTGTCATTTCTCCAGAAGGAGCTTTCTGGGCAAATAGTATCTTGACTGCTCTTTCTGCTGCCTCTCGGGCTATCTTCTTAACATCATATTTATCAAATAACTCAAATCCCACCAAACCTCCCAGAGGCTCATACCCTGTCTGGATTATTTCTCCTTCTTGAGCTACAACGCTAACCAGATAGGTAGTATAAATTCTCTTCTCCTCAACCTGATTATCATTAACTACGCCATATTTCGAGGAAAGAGATAAATTGGCAATAGTTATATCCATAGTAGTATCAGCATAGCTTATACTGACCTGTTTTATTTTATCTCGGTCAACTTCTCTGGCAATGCGATTGCCCAGCAAAACAAGTCGAATTTTTTCTTCAATGGGCACTTCACTGGGTGGTTTTTCAATCTTGTGGATTATGTTGGTTCGACTTCCTGTCGATGACTTAGGATTAGAAGAAAAAGAGAAGTTCTTTTTTCTCATCTTTTCGGATTCCGGAAGATTACTTGCTATCTCTTTTGCTAATTCTTTCAGTCCAACCTCGGTTACTTTATTTGTGGAAGCGTATATATTACTTTCTCCTGAGATTATCCTTATTCCCGCTCCCACATCCTCTCCCGAGACAATCTTCTCAATTTTATTATCTTCACAACTCACTCGGTTAGTAAACCTCTTCTCTATATATATGTCGGCAAAATCTCCACCTCTACTTAAAGCAATTTTTAAAATTTCCATTAACTTTTCTTTATCCATCTTTCAACCCTTATCCAATACCTTGGGTAGAGTAAAGAAGAAC
Organism: Clostridia bacterium; assembly: GCA_030671905.1. GTDB lineage: Bacteria > UBA6262 > WVXT01 > WVXT01 > WVXT01 > WVXT01. The sequence goes on from DAOVHK010000040.1 coordinate 11,118, forward strand.
TTACTTCCCCTTCCCGGTCTACTCTCCACCCCCACCTTGCCTCCATGGGCTTCCACAACCTGCTTCACTACTGCCAGGCCCAGCCCAGCACCCTCAACCTGACC
>DAOVHK010000166.1 GCA_030671905.1 Clostridia bacterium
ACCTGGAGAAAGCAATAGCGGGGATTGTAGGGGCATTAAGGCCAACGAGTATATTAGGAGAGCAATCATTCCAGACATACTCTGTGATTCAACTTAATGGCAGGACTTTAATCCTCTATTCTCAGTTTGAACCAGCGGAGATAAAGAGTGCATTCGCCGAGCTAAGGAAAAACTGGGAGGATGGACTTGGTGAAAGATCCGAATTGAGAAAAGTGATAGAGAATGTTGACTTTTTGCCTGTAGTGTTAACAAAGAGGGAAGAGCAGTTTGCTTTAGGAGTTGCCAAGGGAAAGAAGAGGAATCTGCCTTTTGTCTTTCGATATAATGCAAAACAGAAAAAAGTCTCTGAGATTATCTCTGGCGAAAATAAATGTAAGGAATTTTTCCTTTCAGGCGGCTTTGACAATGCCCAAGAGACCGAAGTTGCTTTGGTTGTTTTGGACAAACTACCAAAACTATGGCCCTCCCTACTGACCGAAACAGAAATTATGACAGTCATATTCGGCAAAGTCCAACCCGAAGCCAAAAATACTGTGCTTGAAAGTCTTAAGGAGTTAGACCAAGAGGAAATTATGGAAAGACAGGAACCGGTTCCATCTTCTTCCTATACGGTTATGCCTTGGGTATTTTTGGGAGGTTTTTTTGATGGAGTTAGTCAATTTACCCATAATGCTGTAGATGTAGTCACAGAACAGGTTTCCTCAATCGTTTCGCATCTTCCCAGTGGCGGTCTGCCGCTTGGTACTACTCTGCCCGATAAATCAGAACCCACCAAGCAACTTGCTAGTTTATCACCTCACCTTCTCATTCCCGTTATTTTAGTAGCCACCTTTACTATTCTCGGTGTGATTATTTTCAGAAAACCTAAAGGTACCTCTAAACGAAACTGGACCTCCCACATCTACAGGACCCTAATGAGCTTCTTGAAAAAACTAACGCCGTCCTTATTTGCCCGGAAGATGCGAGTAATATTAGAAATACGAATTGATAGTTGGTTATGGTTTTTGGGGAGATGGTTTATGAGTTCCCTAAGAAAGAGGGTGCTGTCCCTATTCTCCCTATTCTCCAGAAAAGAAATTGTCCTTTCAAAACGGGAACAGCGTGAAGTAGAAGAAAAAGTACGAAAGTTTTTTGAAGCTGGTTATTGGATTGAGTTTAGTCCTATCGATGAAGGAAGATGTATAACTGTTCACTTAAAGAATCGCGACCCTCAAAAGTTTAGAGGAAGATACACTCAGGGCTCTTACACAATTATCCAGCAGGATGATGGTACAGCACAATTGATGGAGATTACCCCGAACTTATCGAGACAATTTGATGGACAGGGCATGGGAACTCTCTTTATAGCAATTTCGCTTCTTATAATTTATGGTTTTGAATCTCCTGGCAAGGAATTCGAAATAATCAGTCCTAGTGAAGACGTCCTAAAAATAAAAGATGCTTTTGAAAGATTGGGACTGTGGAAGATTTTTGGAATTCGTTTTGACGCAGTCGCCTTAGGGAAATTAATGGTTCCCAACTTCCGAATTCGGGGTAGAGTGCCGAAAATTGACAACAAATATATTAATAAGTTGATAAGTTTGAATAGGAAAAACGAGGTAGGCGGGATTCAGACAATAATTCAGGCAATAAAAACAATATTACGAAAGACAAAAGTTGGCTTATTAAGAAAGTACATTAGAATTACTCAGAGAAAGAGGGCTACGGAAAAGATTATTACATCTATTGAAAAAATAATTACTGAGTGTCAGAATAGGATTACAGAATTGGAAGACAGGGCTCGAAAGCTTCAGGAACAAAGGGGTGAATTAAGTGAGGATGAAAAATATACCTTAGAGACTTACTGGCGAAAATGTGCTGAAGCAATTCTAATATTGAGTCACCTTGACTATGACGCTCGAAAAATTAGAAGTTTGGTAGATATGGTTCTTAAAGGTCCATCTACCTACGCCAAAACAGATGCATTACTAGCCCTGGCTAACGTGGATCGTAAAGGAGCTTTAACATTTCTAAAGAAGTGGAATTATGATAAGGAAATTTTAAAGTCGCATAAATATTTTCCGGTCAATTATGTTAAAGATATTCGCAGAAAAGTGGCTTCAGTTTTAGTCAGGTTAAGGCATGAAAGAGCAGTAGGAATGATACAAGAACTGTTAAGTCTGGCTGATTACGCAGATAAAATTCGTGGCGCTGAATTAGCAATAGAATTTGGTAGCTCAGAATTGATTCCTGATTTGATGAAATCTCTCGGGTCTATTGAGGAAGATGGCGTTGATTTTGAAGAGATTGGTGCATTCGTTGCCCAGGGAAAGGCAATTGCTCTGCTTGGTAAAGGGAAAGATAAAGCCCATGCAAGTCAGGAGCTTAAAGATTTATTAGAAACCCATTCTGTAGCAGAAAAATTTGCAAGAGAAAGAGGAGAGCATATAGATTTTATAACTTCTCACCGTGAGGTCATATATTTAGTTGCAGAAGCTCTAATAGAAATAGGAGATGTTGAATTTGTCGTTCCCAAACTTCTGGCTTTATATAAAGAGACCAATAGAGATATCGAAAGTCTTGGGAAACGTTCTATATATCGTAATGCGATAAAGATTATCTCGCTTTTAGCAAAAGCAAGAGAGAGAAGAGCCATTAGGTTAGTGCAGAACTGCTGGGAAGAAGCTGACAAAAGCGATAAGGTTATTTTAGAAAATCTTCTACCTGTAATAGAGAAATTATCATTGACCAGTGCCGTCACTTCACTCAAGGAGGCGCTTCCAAAATTAGAATGGAATCGGGTAACCTATTTTGATCAAGATTGCAAAATAGCAAAAACTTTAGCCAAATTGGGAGACAAGTCTGGAGTAGATTATCTCCTGGATTGCTTGAAGTTTGATTCTATCCGGTTCGGAGGAAAATGGGTCTTAAGAATGGATATGAGATTAAAGACAGCCAGGGCTTTGGTAGAG